>NZ_JBFAWD010000004.1:0-59341 GCF_040680135.1 Nocardia sp. NPDC052112
GACGGGCGAGACATGCGACTTCGTCGCATGCGCTTCGACGACTCGGACGCGAGACGGGCCGCGAACGTCGCTCGTAAAACTCGCTCCGTGGTGGTCACTGATGGTGGGGCGTTCGGCACCTGATGCACACGCGCCGGACGGGCGAGACATGCGACTTCGTCGCATGCGCTTCGACGACTCGGACGCGAGACGGGCCGCGAACGTCGCTCGTAAAACTCGCTCCGTGGTGGTTACGCCGCGAAGCAACCGCTCGGCATGAGTGCCCGATCTAGTAAACCGGCAGCGACTTGTCGACCTGGTTCGCCCATGCGACGATGCCGCCCTGCACATGTGAGGCGTCGGAGAAGCCGGCGTTTTTCAGGACCGCGAGCACCTCGGCCGAGCGGATGCCGGTCTTGCAGTGCAAGACGATCGGACGGTTCTGCGGCAGATCCGACAACGCCTCGCCGGAGAGGAATCGATCCTTCGGGATGAGTTTGGCGCCGTCGATGTGCACGATGTCCCATTCGACCGGCTCGCGCACATCGATGAGCTCGATTTCCTTGCCCGCGTCGAGCAGGTCCTTGAGCTCGCGCGCGGTGATGGTCGAGCCCGCGGCCGCGGCCTGACCCTCCTCGGACACCACACCGCAGAACGCCTCGTAGTCGATCAGTTCGGTGATCGGCTGACGCTCCGGATCGCGGCGCAGCTTGATGGTCCGGTAGTTCATATCCAGTGCGTCGTAGACCATGAGACGACCGAGCAGCGGCTCACCGATGCCGGTGATCAGCTTGATCGCCTCGGTCACCATGATCGAACCGATGGAGGCGCACAGCACGCCGAGGACACCGCCCTCGGCGCAGGATGGCACCATGCCCGGCGGCGGGGCCTCCGGGTAGAGGTCGCGGTAATTGATGCCGCGGCCGTCCGGTGCGTCCTCCCAGAAGACCGAGACCTGGCCCTCGAAGCGGTAGATGGAGCCCCAGACATACGGCTTGCCCGCGAGCACCGCGGCATCGTTGACCAGGTAGCGGGTGGCGAAGTTATCGGTGCCGTCGACGATCAGGTCGTATTCGCCGAACAGTTCGACGGCATTGTCCGGCTCCAGGCGGATCTTGTGCAGCCGCACGTCGATGCCGGAGTTGATCTCGAGAATGGAATCGCGCGCACTATCGGCCTTCGGGCGGCCGATATCGGATTCACCGTGGATGATCTGGCGCTGCAGGTTGGAGGCGTCGACCTCGTCGAATTCGACAATGCCGAGCGTGCCGACCCCGGCGGCCGCCAGGTACAGCAGCGCAGGCGAGCCGAGCCCGCCCGCACCGATCACCAGCACCTTTGCGTTCTTCAGCCGCTTCTGCCCGTCCACACCCAGGTCCGGGATGATCAGGTGACGGCTGTAGCGGGCGATCTCGTCCTTGGTCAGCTCCGCGGCCGGTTCGACCAGCGGCGGCAGGGACTTCGGTGATGACACGTCCAGGGCTCCTCGAATCAATTGGCCGATCGCACTGTGGTGGCTCAGCGCCTAAATAATCAACACCGACAATCGGGCCGTTCTTCCCGACCATTCTCTCCTGCCCCACCCGTTCCGAATCGACGGGGTCGCATGCCCCCACTCATCCACGTGGATAGGGCCAGGGATTGAAGCGACAGTGCTTACCGTCCATCGGGACCACACCGTCGGGTTCGAGGGCCGCGATGTCGTTGTTCTTGGTGCCGAAGGTCTGCTGCATCATCACCGGCGCGAGCCCGCCGTCGGTCTCGCAGGGCTGATGCTGGTGATAGCCGATGGCATGGCCGACCTCGTGGTTGACCTGGTACTGCCGATAGGAACCGATATCGCCCTCGAAGGCCAGCGCACCGCGCACCCAGCGCACCTCCGAAAGCACCACCCGGCGCAGATCGGCATTGAAGCAGGAGGAGTCGATCGGAATCTCGAAACCGCATGCCTTGCGCGTGGCTTCGCGGGAGGCGAGCGAAATACGGAAATCCGGTGCCCCCTGATCGACGCGCCGGAGGGCGAACCTGCTGTCGTGCCCCCAACTCTTGGGATTGCCGAGAGTGCTGTCGATCATCTTGGCCACGGATTCGTCACCGCCGAATCCGGAAGTGTCTACGCCGTCCTCGATTTCGACGGTGTAGGTGAACCGGAACTGCGATCCGGTACCGACCTGCCCGGTCGTCCCCGGCACCACATGCCATGTGCCCGTGCCGGTTTCGGTGAACGGTCCACCGTCGGGCAGCGCGCCGGTCGGCAGATTCGTCGGGAAGTGGCCGTCGCCGGGCGGTGCGCCGATGATTCCCGCGGATGCCGCGCGCGGACTCAATCTTCCGAATCCCGGTGCCCCACCTGCCATATTCGCCGGATCGGTGGCCCCGCGCACCGCATCCACGATCACCAGCACGGTTACCACGAGAAGTACGGGTAGTGCGTAGGCACGCCAGCCATAGGTGCGGATGAAACGACCGAGTGCGCTCTGCTTCTTGGTATCGCGCTCGGGTCTCGATGCGCGGGAACGACTCTCGTCGGGGGCGGTGGGATCCCAGCGGGCCCGCAGCGGTTGATAAGAACGATCGACGGGTGATTCGTACAAGCCGAGTGGGTCATAGATCTCGACACCGTTCGTGGCCCGCGGAGGCGAGCCCGATCTCCATTCGATCTCACCCTCGGCGCCGTCCCGGGCTGCGGCACCGTTTCGGGTGGCTGCGCCCGTACGCACCTCGGGGCCTGGCCTTTCCACAGCGCCCGAGACTACGGAACCGGACGCGTCGGAGCCAGCCCGGCGGTGCGCTTTGCGTCTGCCGCCGGAGGGTCTTTCCGGTCGGGCGGTCACGTCAACCAGAGTCTCACAGGGCGCAATACCCCTGCACCGAGCCGGCCACCGGACCCGATACCGACCCTGTCGGGCGACCTGCGAGTGGTCGACAGTGGTGCGATATATCTCACCGAGTGGACCGCATCTGCGGCCCAGATCGGCAGACGTGGTACAACCGGGTATCGTTCATGGGATACCCGGTGTACACCCCAATTTGCCGGGGCATCGACTGGGAGAGCCAAAAATGACTGACCTCGCGGACCGGATGACGTCGCGCAGAACGTCGTCCGACGCCATGGCGCCGACCAAGCGCGGTACCCGGCTTCCGCGCGACGAGCGTCGTCAACAGCTACTCGCGGCCGCCAGTGAGGTGTTCGTCCAGCGCGGCTACCACGCCGCCGGTATGGACGAGATCTCGCAGTGCGCCGGGGTAAGCAAGCCGGTGCTCTATCAGCACTTCGCCAGCAAGCTCGAGCTCTACTTGGCGGTGCTGCAGAACTACGTCGACATGCTGGTGTCGAGTGTGCGGCAGGCGCTGCGCTCGACCACCGACAACCGGCAGCGGGTACGCGCCGCGGTCCAGGCCTACTTCGATTTCGTCGACAACGAAATGCAGGGCTTCCGACTGGTATTCGAATCCGATCTGATCAGCGAGCCGCAGGTGCAGCGCCGGGTCGAGCAGGCCACCGAGGCCTGTGTGGACGCGGTCTTCGATCTGGTCGCCCACGATTCCGGTTTGGACCCCTACCGGGCCAGGATCCTCGCGGTCGGACTGGTCGGCACCAGCCAGTTCACCGCACGATACTGGTTGGAGGCGGATCGGCCGATTCCGAAGGAAGAGGCGGTCGACACCACGGTCGCGCTGGCATGGGGCGGTCTGTCGCACGTGCCGCTGCATCCGATCAACTGACCGGTCAGACACAGAGCCCCCGCACTCGACCGAGTGCGGGGGCTCGCGTCTTATTGCGTCGCGGTTCGGCTCAAACCGCCGCGAAGCCGACACGACCGCCGGTGGCGGCGCCGATCTCGACGTAGGCGACCTTCGAGGCCTGGATCAGGAACTTGCGGCCCTTCTCGTCGGTGAGGGCGACGACGCCGCCCTCGCCGCTCAGCGCACCGGACACCAACGCCTCGACCTCGTCCGGGGTCTGCCCGCTATTGATCACGAGCTCGCGCGGGCTATCCGAAATACCGATCTTGACCTCCACGGCCAACCTCCGAACCTAGAGTCCTGTGTGCTGTCGAATCAAGGCTAATGCTCGCCCGCCTCCCCGGGTATTCAGCGCCCCACTCCGAACCACGAAACCCACATCGGCGGCCGGCGGTCAGGCAACAAATCAACTCCGGGCGTCCCCGACAAGTTCCCCGTGTACCTGCGAAATCAGTAGTCACGTCCGGACTCGTCGGCCCTGTCCACCGAGCACGCGGGTGCGACGTTCGCCTGTCGCGAACGCCGCACCCGCTCGGCGGACATGCCGTTACTTGGGCTCGATGAGCTGGATTTCCAGCTCGATCTTCACCGTATCGCTGAGCATGCCGGGCAGCGGACCACCGACACCGAAATCGGTGCGCTTGATGGTGCCGGTCGCGGAGAAACCGGCATGCCGGTCGCCGGTTCCGGCGAACTCCTGGACACCGCCCCACTCGACATCGAGGGTGACCGGCTTGGTGATCCCGCCGAGCGTGGCCGTACCCTCGACCACGAACGACTCCGCGATCAGGACCGGCTCGACGGCGCGGAAGCTCAGGGTGGGACGGTTGGCCACATCGAGGAAGTCGGCGGTGCGGACGTGCTTGTCGCGATCGGCATTACCGGTGTCGAAGGAGTCGAGGTAGATGGTGGCGCCGAGGGTGGCGAAGCCCTTGTCGTCGACGACGAATTCGGTCTCGAATTTGGCGAAGCGGCCGCGGACCTTGGAGATGCCGAGGTGGCGAATGGTGAATTCGACCTGGGAGTGCAGGGTGTCGAGGGTCCAGGAACCGGGTGTGAGCGCGGTGGCAGTGGTGGATTCAGCGGAAGATGTCATGCCATAGACCATGACCGGACCGTGGTCCGTTAACCAGACCGCCGTTATCCTGGACCCGTCAGGGCGCGGATAACCATCCCAGGACGAGGCACGATGAAACGTATGGCACCTAATCCCTTCGCGGAATACCTCATCGCCCGCCGCGCCCAATTGCGGCCCGCGGACGTGGGACTTCCCGGGGGCGGTCGCCGCCGTACCCCGGGATTGCGCCGCGAAGAGGTCGCGGTGCGCGCCGGGGTGAGCGCCGACTATCTGGCCCGGCTCGAGCAGGGCCGCGATACCAATCCGTCGCCGTCGGTCATCGATGCCCTGGCCGAGGCGTTGCTGATCGAAGGTAAGGACCGACACCACTTCGGCTGGCTCGCCGTCACCTCGAGTAACGAATCCCGCTGCCCCACCACCGAATCCGTCGAGGAGCAGCCGACGCCCGCTATCGAGGCCATTCTGCGCGCGCTGCATCCCACGCCCGCCTTCGTGGTCGGGCGGCGGCTCAATGTGCTCGGCTGGAATCCGGCGTGGGAGGACATCGCGAAACCCGTTGGGCTGCTCGATGATCCGGATGTCGTGAATCTGGCCTGGTTCACCTTCGCGCATCCACGCGCTGAGCAGGCGCTGCGGAACTGGGACGAGGTGGCCGATATCTTCTCGGCCGCACTGCGGCGCGCGACGATCCGCTGGCCCGGCGAGGACCGCCTACTCGAGCTGATCGACGCGCTGCTGGCCTATCCGGAGTTCGAAAGGCGTTGGCAGCCACAGCATATCGACGACCTGACCACGGGCACGATGCGATTCGACCACCCGGAATACGGCCATATCGATATCCCGTTCGAGGCACTGAATGCCGACAAGGATCAGTGCGTCGTCGTCTGGCTCACCGACCAGGCGCAGGCGCAATCGCCTGGCCTGCGACTCGTCCGCGCGGTCAACGAGTAATCAGATCCCCAAGACGGCCATGCGCTCGGCATGGCTGGCCTGCATGCGCTCGAACAGCGCGGCAATGCCGTTGAGGTCACCGGTCGCGGCGAGCACCAGTTCGGTGAGTTCGTCACGCTGGGCCATGACGTACTGCGCCTGCGTGATCGCCTCACCGAGCAGTCGTCGACCCCACAGCGTCAGCCGGTCGCGCTCGGAGCGGCTCGTCGCCACCGCGCGGCGCACCTCCTCCACCACGAATTCGGAGTGGCTGGTCTCGGCGAGCACATCCCGGACCACGGCGGCGACCTCGGGAGACAGGGCGCCGGCGATCTCGGTGTAGAAGTCGGCGGCGATACCGTCACCGACGTAGAACTTCACCATCGACTCGAGCCAGGTAGAGGGATCGGTGGAGTCGTGGTAGGCGTCCAGGGCGCGTACGAACGGCGCCATCGCGTCGAAGATGTCCACACCGCGTTCGGCCAGCGCGGACTCCAGGGTTTCGAAGTGCCGCATCTCGGCGGCGGCCATCTTCGCGACGGCCACCTTGCCACGCAGTGTCGGCGACAGCTTGGCCTCCTCGGCCAGCCGGTAGAACGCGGAGAGCTCACCGTAGGCGAGCACCGCGAAAAGGTCGATCACGCCCGAATCGTCGGCGGAAATGGACGAGCCGGACAACGAAACCCCTACCGCTGCAGGTGACTGTGCTCCCATGTCGACACAGCCTAGTCCGGGTCAGTTACGGATCGCCGTCATCCCGGTACATGTCGCCGTCATCCCGGCGAACACCCGGGGCATGATCGTTCAGGACAGCTCGGACAGGAACTTGTCGAGATAGGTCCAGGTCGTGTCGCGCGCGGTTTCGGCGGTGAGGATGCCGAGATGACTGCCGGGTGCGGTTTCGTAGCGAACGGACCGCGCGCCGGTGAGGATGCGCTGTCCGGCCGCCACGGCGGCGGCGGGAGTGATGACATCGGCGGGTCCGCCGACCAGCAGCACGGGCGCGGTCACCTCGGCCAGTTCGATGCGGCGGTGGCCGAGCCGCACGACACCGCGGCCGATGTCGTTGTTCAGGATCAGGCGGCCCCACAGCTGGCCGTAGAAGCGCCCCGGATAGCCGGGCATCTCGGACATGAAGCGGTCGACGGACTCCATCTTGGCCAGGGTTTCGGTGCGGGCGATATTGCTGGCGACGAACCACGGCCGGGTCAGTTCGCGGTCCCATGCGGTGACCTTGTAGGCGATTCGGGTCAGCGTGGCCGGAATGCCGCCCGCCGCGCGCACCGCCGTCGAGGTGGCAATGCCCCCGGTCAGCTTGGCCACCGCGCGCACCTGCGGAATGCCGGTCATCTTGTCGTAGTCGAGCGGCGAACCGACCGCGGTGATGGAGCGGATCGGCAGTTCCGGATGCGCGGCGGCGCTCAGCAGTGCGAGGGTGCCGCCGATGGACCAGCCGACCAGATCGACCGGGCGGCCGTCGCGATCGGCGCAGGTGCGCAGGATCGCCTCGGGCAGGATGTCATCTATCCAGGTCTCGAAGCCCATCCGCCGGTCGGCGAAGGTGATCTCGCCGTAGTCGATGACGTAGGGCGACCGGCCCGTCTCCAGCAGGAACCTGGCCAGGCTCTGATCCGGACGCAGATCGAAGCAACTGGTGGGCGCGGCCAGCGGCGGCACCAGCAGCACTGCCGAATCCGTTGCGGCAGTGACGGATCCGGTACCCTCGAAGCGGCGCAGCTGCCGATGCGGTTCGTCCCACAGCACCGTCGACGGGGCGGGATCCGGTGCCTCGACGCCTTGGCCGAAGGTCAGCGCCCAGGCATTGCGCGCGGCGATAGTGACAGTGTCGGTGAAACTCACATCAAGAATCTCTCACATCCCGTTACCGTCGGTAACAGGCAACTCCGATTTGTGCGCAATCGGGCACGGCTCAGCCTCGAGTCATGCCGATCGGATTGAGCGGCGGCACCACGCTCTCCTGGACGCGTCGCGTCAACGGATCGAGTAAGTAGGCCAGCTCGGCGACAGCGTCCTGCGACAGCGCCGCCAAGGCGCCATTCCAGGCCGCCGCATCGGTATCGGCCTCCACTCGTTCGAGCAATTCGGCACCCGTGCCCGTCAACTCGGGACTGATCGGCTCACCCACGATCAACCCCCTGGCACGCAACTCGTCCGCGATATCGGACCATTCCCGCTCCGACCAGCCGCGTGCGGGCCGCATCACCGATTCGGGCGCCTTACCGGCCGCGACCTGCAGCACCAGCGCCTGCGATCCGGTCAGACCGCGGGCAACCAGGGCCGCGACATGGCCGTCGCCGCGATGTTCCCGCAGGGTGGTGGCGAGCTGCCACAGCGCGGCCACCGGATCGGCGGACCGCGGCAATTCCGCATTCGCCGCGTACAGCGGGCGGCCGGTCGGATCGGCGGTGCGCGCCACCGGTTCGAGCAACTCGACGGCACGGGCACAATCGGCGTCACCGGCTCCGGCCCCGCGCAACAATCCGACCGAAAAGCCGAGCCGAGCCTGGAGACATGCCTCCGGCGTCGCCCTGGCCCAGGCGTCCGGCACCGCCTTGGCAACCATGTCCGGATGGAATCCGGCGAACGTCGCCAGTACGGCGCCCGCGCTCACCGGCCCGAGCGGAGCGGCCCGGAACGCGAAGTAGGTCTGCCAGAATCCGCGCAGTCCGAGCGCAACTCCGGCCTGCTTGACCTCCGCGCCGAAATACACCACATCGTGGATGGGTTCGAGAGTGTGCCAGATTCGACGCGCCAGATGAATTACCATGTGGCGCAGCGTACGTCGACAGTCGACGCAGGGAAACCGCGCATTTTGTCCGAAATTGCCGACCATTTCGAGCGACCTACGAGCAGTCGCTACAGCGGCCGATCGTTTCGGGCGACTTGCACGCTGTCGCTACCGCAAATTCGAGCCGTGCACAATATCACGCTACAATCTCTGCGGACAACGGAAATTATCGTCCGTCGAGTCGCCGGATCTCACGGTCGCCCGAGTGTCGCCGACGAGGTTTTCGAAGTCCGGGAATATGTGCGCGCACCAGATCCGCATCACCCTTGCGCCGCGCCGATATCTGCCGAGGTCAGCCGCCGAAACGACGAGCTGCCGCAGACATCACAGGCAGTGGCCGAGGTGAGTATCACAGGCGGATATGTGGTTGTCGCGGGCCGGCCGGTCCGCCCCACACCTCGTGCGCGCGTGACGCGATAACGAGGAAAGGCACGAACCTGAGCAAGATCACTGTCGAACAGGAACCTGGTCTGGCGGATACGCTACTGACCGCCGAACTGGACGAAACCCACACCGCCCCGACATTCGCCGAATTGGGGGTTCGCGACGAAATCGTGCGAGCGCTCGGCGAGATCGGAATCGAACGCACTTTCGCAATTCAGGAACTGACCCTGCCACTGGCTCTCGCCGGTGAAGATCTGATCGGTCAGGCCCGCACGGGTATGGGTAAGACCTTCGGATTCGGTGTGCCGCTGCTGCACCGGATCGCCACCGCCGACACCGGGACGACCCCGCTGGACGGCACCCCGCGGGCGCTGATCATCGTGCCGACGCGCGAACTCTGCATCCAGGTCACCCAGGATCTGGAAAACGCGAGCAAGTACCTGCGCAACCACCAGGGCCAGCTGCGCGTGCTCTCGATCTATGGCGGCCGCCCCTACGAATCGCAGATCGCCGCGCTGCGCGCCGGCGTCGACGTCGTCGTCGGCACTCCCGGCCGGCTCATGGATCTGGCCGATCAGGGCCATCTGATTCTGGGCAAGATCGGCGTACTCGTCCTGGACGAGGCCGATGAAATGCTGGATCTGGGCTTCCTACCCGATATCGAACGCATTCTCGGCATGGTGCCGACACAGCGCCAGACGATGCTCTTCTCGGCCACCATGCCGGGCCCGATCATCACCCTGGCCCGCACCTTCCTCAGCCAGCCCACGCATATCCGCGCCGAGGAACCACACGATTCCGCCGTGCACGATCGCACCGCGCAGTTCGTCTACCGTGCACACGCACTGGACAAGAGCGAGCTGATCGCCAAGGTGCTGCAGGCCGAGAACCGCGGCGCGACCATGGTCTTCACCCGGACCAAGCGCACCGCGCAGAAAGTCGCCGACGACCTGGCCGATCGCGGCTTCGCCGTCGGCGCCGTACACGGTGACCTCGGCCAGATCGCCAGGGAAAAGGCGCTCGCCAAGTTCCGCAGGGGCGCCATCAATGTGCTGGTCGCGACCGATGTCGCGGCACGCGGTATCGATATCGACGATGTCACTCACGTCATCAACTACCAGTGCCCGGAGGACGAGAAGACCTACGTGCACCGGATCGGCCGCACCGGCCGGGCCGGACGCACCGGTGTCGCGGTGACGCTGATCGACTGGGATGAACTGAACCGCTGGGCCGCCATCGACACCGCCCTCGGCCTCGGCATCCCGGACCCGGTCGAAACGTATTCGCGCTCCCCGCATCTGTTCTCCGACCTCGGCATTCCGGAGGGCGTCACCGGCACTATCCGCAAGCCGAAGCCGGTCCGCGACGAGGACGCCGAAGTGGTCGAGCGCCCCGCCCGGACCCCGCGCACGCGCACTCGTCGCCGCACCCGCGCGGGCCAGCCGATCGACGGTGCAACCAACGGCACCGAAACCGACGAAGCCGAAACCGATACCGCCGCAGCCCCACTCGCCGACGCGACCGACGACGAGACGGCGGAGAAGCCCGCCCGTCGACGCCGCCGTCGACGCAGGTCCGCCGCGGCCACCGAAAACGGCACCGAGTCGAATGGCAACGGCGACAACGGCACCGAGGTGACCGCCGAGGTGGGCTCGGACGGCGATGCCGATGACGACGAGACCACCGGTCAGCCCGCGCGCCGTCGACGGCGCCGTCGCAAGCCCGCCGGCGACGCTGCCGCCGGCGCAGGGGCCGCGGATACCGCTCCCGCAACGGTTACCGCCTCGGCATAGGGCGATTGCGCAGGCGCGTCTGTCGCGGACAGGCGCGCCTGTGGCGTCTGGGGCCGCCCCAACGTCTCGGGCCGCCCCAACGTCTCGGGTGTCCCAGCGCAGCCGCGTCGCCGAAGGACGGTCAAGGGCGAACGTCGATGGGTCCTCGAAGGTGGAGGTATCGGCAGGTCGGCACCATTGAACGCCGCGGCGGCGGGCACGCGGCGGCGGATATCCACGGTGAGACCGATCGCATCGGCCGGACGATACGTTGTAGTCTCGCAAGCGTGCTCGCACCCGAGCGGCGAACGCGCGCCGACATCATCTCCGCAGTCGCGATCGCCGTGGTCGTGGTGATCGCGGCGGTGGTGGTGTGGGCGCGCAGTGATGCCAGGGGCACCGAATCGGTGACGGCGGAGCATCCGGTTTCCACGCCCGCCGCGGCCGATCAGGTTCCGACGAGTCTGCGAGAGCTGTGGCACGCGCCCGACGCGGCCGCGAACCGGGCACTGGTGGCCGCGGGCACGGTCGTCACGGGTGCGGACGGCACGGTCACCGGGCACGATCCGCGCAGCGGTGCGCCGCTGTGGCACTACCGGCGCGACCTACCGCTGTGCGGCGTCGAGTCGCAGTTCGGCACGGTGGTCGCGGTGTACAAGGATCAGCGCGGCTGCAGCCAGGCCACACTGCTGGCCGGTGAGGACGGCTCGCGCCGGACCGCGCGCAGCAGCTATATGGATCCGACCGTACAGCTATCGGTCGACGGCACCTACGTGCTGGCACTGGGCCCGCGGCGGCTGGAGATGTGGCGCTCGGATCTGGTGCGCACCCTCGAATACGGCTACGTCGACGCACCGGTGAACGTGAAAACCCAACCGCGCAAGGGTTGCAAGCTGATCTCGTCGAGTTCGAGTTCCACCCGGCTCGCCGTCCTCGAACGCTGCCCGGAGGATCCGACCAACCGGCTGACCGTGCTCAATCCGGCGCCGAAGGACAATACGGTGCCCGAGGAATACGGCTCGCATGTGCTCAACGGATCCGGTGCGGATTCCCCCGACGGGCGCATAATCGCGGTCTCCGACAACCGAATCGTGCTGTACCTGCCCGGTACACCCGCAACCGCGACCGCCGAAGCGGTGCCGCCGCGGCTGGAGGTTTTCGACGGCACCGGGAATGCGCTTATGGTGCACCAACTTTCCGCACCGCTGAGCGATAAGGCGACGACCACGCGAATCAGTTCGCTGTTCCTGGTATTCACCGGCAACAGCCTGATCGCTCTGAACGCGGGCACCTTCGATCCGATCTGGGCCGCCCCCGGCGCACTGGGCAGTCCGGCCTTCATGGCGGGCCGACTACTCGTGCCGGTCGAGGGCGCGATCGCGGTCCTCGACCCCGCCTCGGGCGCCGAAGTGTCACGCATTCCGGTGGCCCGCCCCGGCTACGACGGCTCCCCTATCTCGCTCGCCGTCCTCGGCACAACCGTGCTGGAAAAGCGCGGTACCGAGATCTTCGCGCTCGGCTAGCACCCGCCCGTCCAGGGCGCTGTCGGACCGGTACTCCATGATGGAAATCATGTCCGCACGCGACGACGCCCGACTTGTCCTGCTCCGGCACGGCGAAACCACCTGGTCGAATCAGCGACGCCATACCGGCTGCACCGATCTGCCGCTCACCGAGCGGGGTGCGGAACAGGCCCGCGCCGCGGCCGGAGTGCTGAACGAGCTGAAACTGCGCGACCCGCTGGTGCTCACCAGTCCGCGGCAACGCGCCGTGCGCACGGCGGCGCTCGCGGGGCTCACCGACGCCGTCGTCGATGACGATCTGACCGAATGGGATTACGGCGACTACGAGGGGCAGACCTCCGCCGAGATCCGCCAGCACGATCCGGGCTGGACCATCTGGACCGGAGTCGTCCCGGACGGCGAGACGGCCGCGCAGGTCAGCGCACGCGCCGATCGGGTGCTGGCATCGGTCGAACCCGCACTGCCGGACCGGGATATCGTGCTGGTCGGACACGGTCATTTCTCCCGGGCGCTGATCGCCCGCTGGGCCGAACTCGATATCAGGGAGGGGCGTCGCTTTGCGATGTCGACCGCCGCGATCACGGTGCTCGGTTACGAACACGATGACCGAACCATCCTGGCGCACAACCTGGTGCCCGCAAACCATGGAGCCGCACTATGACTCGCCCCGGCACGATCCGCCGCGCCACCCCCGCCGACGTACCCGCCATGGTGAGCCTGGTCGAGGGGCTCGCCGAGTACGAGAAATCCCGCGCGGAGTGCACACTCACCGCCGAACAACTCGACGTCGCGCTGTTCGGGCCGGCGCCCGCGGTTTTCGCCCATGTCGTCGAGGACGAGACCGGTGTGGTCGGCTGCGCGATCTGGTTCCTGAACTACTCGACCTGGACCGGCGTGCACGGCATCTACCTGGAGGACCTGTATGTCAAGCCGGAGACCCGCGGCAAGGGCTACGGCAAGGCGCTGCTCGCGGCCCTCGCCGAGGAGGCCGCCGCCAAGGGCTACAGCCGGATCGACTGGTCCGTGCTGACCTGGAATACGCCCGCCATCGAGTTCTACCGATCCATCGGCGCCAACCCGCAGGATGAGTGGGTCGGCTACCGGCTCACCGGCGCGGCCATCGATAAGCTCGCCGCCGAAGCCTGGTGAGTGCGGGCCAACGAGGTGGAGGCATGAGCGAATGAGGGTTACCGCGCCCACGGAATGGCCAACCACCGCGGACGAAGCCATGGCCATCCAGGATGCCTTGCGGCCATCGGTGATCGCGGCCGATCCGCGGCCACCGCAATTCCACACCGTCGCCGGACTCGACTCCGCCTATGACGACGAAACCGGGATCGCCGCCGCAGCCGCCGTCGTATTGGACTGTGCCACACTGGATCCCATCGATACCGCGGTCGCGCACGGCACGGTCACCTTCCCCTATGTGCCGGGACTACTATCCTTCCGCGAGCTGCCGATAACCTTGTCTGCACTCGAAAAGCTCACTACCACACCAGATCTGCTGATCTGCGATGGACAGGGACTCGCCCATCCGCGCCGCTTCGGCTTGGCCTGCCATGTCGGAATCCTCACGGGCACACCGACAATCGGCGTAGCCAAGACGCCGTGGGGCGACTACTCGGAGCCCGGTCCGGAACGCGGCGCGGTCAGCGATATCACGATGGACGGTCAGATCGTCGGGCGCGCGCTGCGCACTCGACGCGGCGTCAGACCGGTCTTCGTCTCGGTCGGCCACCTCATCGACCTGGAGACCGGATGCGCCCAGGTGCTCGCGCTCACTCCACGCTTCCGCCAGCCGGAAACCACCCGGCAGGCCGACCACCTGTGCCGTCAGGCACTGCGGGCCGCCACCGCCTGATTCCGGCTACTTCGATTCGGGCGCATCCGGTCCGATCCCGTACACCTCGGCCATCCACCGATTCGACGCGGGCGCGAACAAGAGCACCAGTGCGGCGACCACGACGATGCCGAGCGCCGCGCCGAGCACGGGCTGATGCGAATCGGTCAACAGCGACCAGGTCACCGGAAGCAGCAGCACCTGTGCGATCACGGCGATGGCCCGCCCCCAGCGGTGCCCGAGAAAAAGCCCGATCCCCGCCGCCAGCACCGCGCCGCCGAGAATGCCGAACCACGCGGCCGTGCCGTACCCGCTCGCGGCACTCTGATCGTGTCCGAGCAGGCCACGCACGACCAGCACGATCGCCACGACCACGGCTACCGCACCTTCCAGCGCGACCAATCCGCCCGCACCGCGCACCGTCACGGGCACACCCGCCGAAACCTCGTCTTTGCCGCTGTCCGCCACGGGCCAAGCCTAGAACGCACTCGGCGGCTTTTCGGACCGGGCCGCCCGCCGATTAGGCTGCCCAACGTGCGGACGCTGCTGATCGTGAATCCGAATGCCACCTCGACTACGCCGGCGACGCGGGACCTGCTGGCGCACGCGTTGGAGAGCCGGACTCAGTTGACCGTCGCGCATACCCAGCACCGCGGCCACGCGGCGGAACTGGCGCAGTGGGCAGCAACCAACGAGATGGACCTGATCGTGGTGCACGGCGGCGATGGGACGGTCAACGAGACCATCAACGGCTACCTGCCGCTGCCCCAGGTCGACGACGGACAGGCCTGGCTGCCGCGCCTCGGCGTGATTCCGGGCGGATCGGCGAATGTGTTCGCGCGCGCCCTCGGCATATCCCCGGATCCGGTGACCGCGACCAACCAGCTCATCGACCTGCTCACCCTCGACCGGGACCGCAAAATCGGCCTCGGCCTCGCCGATGATCGCTGGTTCGGCTTCAGCGCGGGCGTGGGTCTGGACGCCGATGTCTGCGAGGCGATCGACAACAGCCGCGCCAATGGCCATGCCGCCACCCCCGGCCGCTATGTTCGAACAACTGTGCGACAATTCTTCAAGGCGCGGCGCAAGGAGCCGAGCGTTCGGATCGAGATCCCGGGATTCGAACCCATCGGTGAGGTCCATTACGCCTTCGTAACGAACACGAGTCCGTGGACCTACCTGAACGCCACCCCGGTGCACACCAATCCGGGCACGGCCTTCGAAACGGGTCTCGGCGTGTTTGCCGTGCGGTCGATGTCGGTGGTGTCCACCCTGTTGCTCGCCAGACAGCTTCTCGCGGCCGATGGAAATCCCAAGTCCCGCAACCTATTTCGTGAGGACGACGTGCCGTCCGTGCATATCGAGGCCAGCGAACCGATCGGCCTGCAAATCGATGGCGACTTTATCGGAAAACGCAACATGGTGGATTTCACAGCCGTGCCCGACGTGCTCGATGTCGTCGCTCCACGCCCCGAATGAGCACGAAACGCGCGAAAAAACCCGGTGTTGTGCTGCGAAAACCAGGTAGAGCGAGTACAAAGGACCGGGCAGGTTCCCCTAGGGGTCCCTTCAGAGCGTGAGCTTCCCCACGGTGCACCGGATACCTATTGACATCTACGGTGTTCGTGAAAGCATTCACAAGCAACCGTGCGGAAACATTCGAGTCGCACAAGTGAACGATCCACAAACCGTAGGCGCCCTTTGCGGCGCCCAGCAAAGGAGCAGAGGAATGGACTGGCGCCACAAGGCCATCTGTCGCGATGAGGACCCCGAGCTGTTCTTCCCGGTGGGTAACAGTGGTCCGGCGCTCGCGCAGATTGCCGATGCCAAGCTGGTCTGCGCTCGCTGCCCCGTT
Source organism: Nocardia sp. NPDC052112 (assembly GCF_040680135.1). NCBI lineage: Bacteria > Bacillati > Actinomycetota > Actinomycetes > Mycobacteriales > Nocardiaceae > Nocardia > Nocardia sp. NPDC052112. The sequence goes on from NZ_JBFAWD010000004.1 coordinate 15,918, forward strand.
ACCGCTGACTGCCTGTCCTGGGCCCTGAAGTCCGGGCAGGACGCCGGCGTGTGGGGTGGTATGAGCGAGGACGAGCGTCGGGCGCTCAAACGTCGCAACGCCCGCACGCGCACCCGCACCGTCGTCTAGTAGACGACCGGCGTTACCGGACCCTTCAGCCCGGCCCGGTAACGCAGTCAAGCCCGGCACTCAGGTGCCGGGCTATTTTGTGCCTGTGTCTGATTGCGGCGCCTGCGGCGCCGCGTGTTCGCATGCTCGATCTCGCTTCGCTCGAAAGTCGTTGACTACCAGTGGGATCAGTAAGCATGAATCTCACCAGCCAGTTAGCGCCCCGAGCGGCGACCCAGCGGTACCCGCAATACCGCATCCGTACCGATGTCAGCGCCGGGGTGCAGACCGATGGAACCGCCGAGTTCCGCCGTCACCAGAGTGCGCACGATCTGCAGGCCGAGACGGTCGGAGGATTCCAGGCTGAAACCCGGGGGCAGGCCGCGGCCGTCATCGCTGATGATCACGTCCAGCCAGCGCGCCGAACGCTCGGAACGGATTGTCACCGTGCCGTTTTCGCCGGAATCGAAGGCGTGCTCGATGGCGTTCTGCACCAATTCGGTCAGCACCATCACCAGCGGGGTGGCGCGTTCGGCGGAGAAGACACCGAGCGAACCGGCCCGGCGCACTTTGATTCTCGCGGTGTGCACGGTCGCGACATCGGCCATGATCGGCAGCAGCCGGTCCACCACCTCGTCGAGATCGACCTCTTCGTCCACCGACATGGACAGCATTTCGTGCACCGAGGCAATCGAGGTGACCCGGCGCACCGATTCGGTCAGCGCGACCTGCGCCTCCTCGTTCTCCGTGCGCCGCGCCTGCAACCGCAGCAGCGCGGCCACGGTCTGCAGATTGTTCTTCACCCGGTGGTGGATCTCGCGGATGGTCGCGTCCTTGCTGAGCAGGGCGCGGTCGCGGCGCTTGACCTCGGTGACATCACGGACCAGCACCGCGGCCCCGGCTAGTTCCCCGTGCGGGCGCAGCACCAGGGTGCGCAGCAGTACGGTGGCACCGCGCGCCTCGACCTCCATGCGGCGCCCGGTCCGGCCGGCCAGGGCGGCCTGGATATCGCCGACGACCTCTTGGGCGTCGAACGGATCGGTGATCAGCGATCGGGTGGTGACGGCCAGATCCTGACCGGCCAGATCGGACTGCAGCCCCATCCGGTGATAGGCCGACAGCGCGTTCGGGCTGGCGTAGACCACGATGCCCTCGGTATCGAGCCGGATGAAGCCGTCGCCCGCGCGCGGACTGGAGTGCGTCGCGGCGCGGTCCTCGGTGGTCGGGAAGGTCCCGTCGGCGATCATCTGGCACAGATCGTCGGCGCAGGCGACATAGGCGATCTCCAGCGTGCTGCGCACCCGCGAACGCTGTAGATCGGTATCGCGGCTGAGCACCGCGATGACATCGTCGCCGCAGCGCACCGGGATGGCCTCGCGGACCGCGTGCACCGGATGCGGATGGTAGACACCCTCGGCCTCGACATCGCTGTCCGCCCGCACGATCTTCCCGGTCATCAGCGCGTCGAAGACCTGCGGATGATCGGCCTGCGAGGCGACACCGCCGACCCGATCCTCCGGATGGACAGTGGGTGCGGTAGTCGGGCGACACTGTGCGACACAGACGATATCTGCGCCGTCGGCGATCGGTCCCGCACCGACCCACAGCAGCAGATCCGCGAAGGACAGATCCGCGAGCAACTGCCAATCGCCGACCACCCGCTGCAAATGGTCCACGGCGACGCCGGGTAGGTCGGTGTGTTCGGCCAGCAGCTCACTCAGTGTCGCCATATTCGATCTACCCGCTTCGGAAGTTAAGAGATGACGGCGATCAGATGCCCGGCCTTGATCGCATCGCCCTCTTTGACGCCGATCGAGGTCACCGTGCCACCGCTTTCGGCGAGCACCGGAATCTCCATTTTCATCGACTCCAGGATGACCAGGGTGTCGCCTTCGTGTACCTCGTCGCCCTCGGCAACGACAACCTGCTGCACGACCGATACCAGCTCCGAGAGCACTTCCTCCGCCATGACACCCCATTCACTCGTTCGCGCCCGTATCCGCTGAAACTACAGCCAACCACACATGAAACAATGGCCTTCGATCAGAGTGCTCCCCGCGGACGCGGGGGTGATCCGCAGAAGGGAGACTACCGATGGGTAAGCGTGGTCGTAAGAAGCGCAGCCGCAAGGGAAACGCGGCCAACCACGGCAAGCGTCCTAACGCCTGAGCCGAGGCCGTAGCGACCGCTCGCAGGTCGCTCGAATAGTTTCAGCAATACGAAAAACACCGAGGGCCAGGATCTTCCATGTGGAGGATGCGCCCTCGGTGTTTTCGTATCCGGAACTACTCGGTGGTCTCGACCCGCGTGACCGTGACGGATCGGCGGATCTCCAGGGTCAGTCGATCACGCAGCGAATCCGGTGCCCGATCGCCGCCACACTTGCGACTCAGCAGGCGCTTGATCTTCTCTTCGATGCCATAGGCCTCGATGCACGGCGAGCAGTGGTCCATATGGTGCTGCAGCCGAGCCCGGGTGGCATCGTCACATTCACCGTCGAGCATGAGCCAGACATCGGCGAGCACAGCCGTGCAGTCCAACTCCATATCGGGGTCACGCTCCGTACTCACTGCTTGACCTCCTGGCGTTCCGCGCCGTTGCGGTTGAATCCACGTTCGCGCGCCACATCGGCGAGCAAACCCTTGAGCTGCTTGCGGCCGCGATGCAGCCGGGACATCACCGTACCGATGGGGGTGCCCATGATGTCGGCGATTTCCTTATATGGGAATCCCTCGACGTCCGCGTAGTACACCGCCATCCGGAATTCCTCCGGCAGCTCCTGCAGTGCGGCCTTGATGTCGTCGTCCGGCAGCGCGTCCAACGCCTCGACCTCCGCCGAACGCAATCCGGTCGAGGTGTGCTCGGCGGTGGCGGCGAGCTGCCAGTCGGTGATCTCGTCGGTCGGATACTGCGCGGGCTGGCGCTGCTTCTTGCGGTAGGAGTTGATATAGGTGTTGGTCAGGATCCGATAGAGCCAGGCACGCAGATTGGTGCCTTCCTTGAAGGATTTGAAGCCCTGGAACGCCTTGACATAGGTCTCCTGCACCAAATCCTCGGCATCGGCCGGATTCCGGGTCATGCGCAGCGCGGCACCGTAGAGCTGGTCGAGCAACGGGAGCGCATCGCGCTCGAACCGCGGCACCAGCTCGGCATCGTCGACCGCGGCGCCGACCGCACCGTCGGTCACCACGTCATCGTCGCTAGTCACACCAATCCCTTCGATCGCCGTACCTGCCAAATCTACAGGCGCGGTCGAAACGATTGGGAACCGATCGTCCCCCGCGGCGCTCTCGACGCCCCCGGAGGCGGTCGCGAAGCGTAGCCACGCAGGGCGCCGAGAGTGCCGCAAATCGGACACCAGCGACGTCACCGGGCGTTCTTCGAGCAGAACCGACACCGACCTCTCCTTCACGTCTACAGCCGTGCGGCCTTCTGTATCGCATGCAACATGTCCGCGCCCGACTGTGTTCCCACAGCGAACTCGCCGCACCGAAATCACCTTGCCGACCGGGCCGGTGTCGCCATTAGGGTGACCGGCATGGCAGGAGCCTCGACCCCGGCGATCCGCATCTTGACCAAGGCAGGTGTGGCCCATCGCGTGCACGCGTACAAGCACGATCCGCGCGCCGACTCCTACGGCACCGAGGCGGTCGACGCACTTGCCGCCGAGGTCGGGGTGACGGCGGCGCAGATCTTCAAGACGCTGGTGATCGAATTGTCGACCGGCGCACTCGCGGTCGCGGTGCTGCCGGTGCCGAATACCTTGTCGCTCAAGGCGGCCGCCACGGCGCTCGGTGCGCCCAAGGCAGCGATGGCGGATAAGGCGAAGGCCGAGCGAATCACCGGTTACGTGCTCGGCGGCATCTCCCCACTCGGCCAGCGCAAGCTGCTGCCCACCGTGGTCGACGCTTCCGCATTGGCCTGGGACCGCATGTTTTGTAGTGCGGGACGGCGCGGTCTCGAGATCGAATTGGCACCGGCGGACCTGGTCCGGCTCACCGATGCGGTAACCGCACCAGTCACATCCGTATAAATCCGCACCACACCAGCAACATTTGTGCGTTACTGAACGGGCCCAGATCGTCCGACTCGAGGATGTGATGTGAAATGTCCGCGCGCCAGCGATTGTGCAGCACCGTGATCGTCACTCTGTTCGGAGTTCTCCTGCTCACCAACGGCCCGGCCACGCTGCTAGCGCCCACGGCCACCGCCGCACCTGGCGGCCCCCTGGTGATCGACGTCAACGACTTCCCGTTCGACGAGCATGTCGTTGACGACGGGCCGAAGAAGAACAACACCCCGACGAAGGATGAGAAGGCCGACAAGGCCGAGAAGTTGGGCGGCGGCGTCGCCGGCAAGGTCATCGACCTGAGCGGCGGCGTCGCTCGCAAGGTCATCGACCTGGGCGGCGGTATCACCAAGTGCGTGCTGAATATCGTGACGGACAGCGTGAAGTGCCAGCTCTGAGTCGATGAACGGCGGGCCGGGCGATCACAGCAAGCTGATCTGCCCGGCCTTTTCCGTACCGCCCTGAGAGTCCAACGGCGCCAACAGTTCCGGACCGTTATTGCGCACGCTGTTGACCAGCGACGAGACCGGCCGCGCCACAATGCCAGCCACCGATTCGACCCTCGGCGTCCCGAGCAGGGTGGCCGGTGCCGGATGGTCCGGATCCAGCCAGGCCGCCCAATTCTCCTGCGGCATGGGCAGCGGCATCCGGTCGTGGATGCGGGTGAGCTCGCCGACCGAGTCGGTGGTCAGGATGGTGCACGACAGCAGCGGTTCACTTTCCCGCTGTGCACGGTCCCGCCACACCGACCACAACCCGGCCATATACAACCGCGAGCCATCGGCATTAGACATGAAGTACGGCTGTTTCGCGACCTTGCCCTCGGCCCCGGCATCCGGTTCGACCAACCACTCGTACCAGCCGTCCATCGGGACCAGACAGCGGCGATGCTTCACCGCATCGCGAAACGATGCCGTGGTCGTGGCCTTATCGGCGCGGGCATTGAACAGCGGTTTGCCCTTGACCGGTACGCCCGGTTCGGCGGCCTTGGTCCAGACCGGAATCAGGCCCCAGCGCATCCGCCGAATGCGCAGCTTCGGGTCGTCGTCCGGGTTGCCATGCGCATGCCGCTCCACCACGGTCAGCACCTGGGTGGTCGGCGCGACGTTGTAGTTGGTGAAACCGCCGTTGCTACCGGTCGGCGTCTCGTCGATGGCGTCCAGTTCGGCGGCCAGCCGACCGGGATCGGTAGTTGTCGCATATCTGCCGCACATGTCTCGATACTTCCACGCGGCGCCGACAGACTCGGGAAGAATTGATGTCAGGGGTGACCTGGTGAGAGTTGTGGCATAGCATCATCTCAGAGAATGGTCGTTAACTTATCTCGGCAAGAGGAGAGACCAACCGTGACAACCATAGAGACCACCCCGGCGGCACCGGAGACGGCGCTGAAGTCGGTCGATCCGGCCACCGGAGAGGTCATTGCCACCCATACCATCGCGGATGCGGACACGGTGCGCGCCGCCGTCGCCAAGGCCCGTACCGCGGCCGCCACCTGGGGCGGGCTGAGCTTCGACGAGCGGCGCAAACATCTGCTGCGCTGGTCGAGTCAGTTGGTCGAGGACTCCGAGGAATTCACCGCGCTGATCCACAAGGAGAACGGCAAACCGCTCGACGACGCATTCCTGGAGTTGGTGCTGGCGCTCGAGCACATCGCCTGGGCGGCCAAGAACGCCAAGAAGGTGCTGGCGCCGAAGAAGATCGGCCCCGGCGCGCTGATGGCGAACTTCTCCGCGCGATTGGAGCAGCGTCCGCTCGGTGTCATCGGCGTGATCGGTCCGTGGAACTATCCGGTCTACACCCCGAACGGCTCCATCGCCTACGCCCTGGCCGCGGGCAATGCCGTCGTCTTCAAGCCCAGCGAATTCTCCACCGGCATCGGCAATTTCCTCTCCGATGCGTTCAAGAAGGCCAATCCGGAGCTGCCGGAAGGCGTCTTCGAGACCGTCAATGGTTACGGTGCGACCGGCGCCGCACTGGTCCAGGCCGGTGTGGACAAGATCGCGTTCACCGGCTCCACCGCGACCGGTAAGAAGATCATGGCCGCGGCGGCCGACTCGCTGACCCCGGTACTGCTGGAATGCGGCGGTAAGGATGCGGTGATCGTCGCGGGCGATGCCGATATCAAGGCCGCGGCCGATGCGGTCGCCTGGGGCGCCACCGCGAATAGTGGTCAGACCTGCGCCGGGGTGGAGCGGGTCTATGTCGACCGCGCGGTGCGCGATGACTTCGTCGCCGAGGTCAAGCGGATCCTGAAGGACGTCAAGCCGGGCTCGGACGCGGATGCGGCCTACGGTCCGATGACCATGCCCAGCCAGATCGATATCGTGCGCCGCCATATCGATGACGCGCTGAAGAGCGGAGGCACCGCGGTGCTCGGCGGGCCGGAGTCGGTCAAGGGTCCGTTCATCGAGCCGGTCGTGCTGGTCGATGTGGACGAGAGCTCCAAGGCCGTGGCCGAGGAGACCTTCGGCCCGACCGTCACCATTCGCACCGTGGACAGCGTCGACGAGGCGGTAGAGCTGGCGAACAAGTCGAAGTACGGACTGTCCTCGGCGGTCTACTCGAAGAAGAACGGCCTGGAGATCGCGCGCAGGCTGCGCGTCGGCGCCACCTCGGTGAACTCGGTGCTGGCCTTCGCCGCCATTGCCGGCCTGCCCTTCGGCGGTGTCGGCGATTCCGGAATCGGGCGCATCCACGGCGAGCCCGGCCTGCGCGAATTCGCCCGGCCACATTCGATCGCGGTGCAGCGCTTCGCGATTCCCGGCATGGCACTGCTCAGCTACTCGCGGACCCAGTCCACCATGAAGCTGCTGCGTCGCCTGGTCCCGATCCTGCACGGGCGACACAAGTAGGCTGCGCGGTGGGCCCGCGTTCCTCTGCGAGCCCACCGCATTGCCGACCACCACAGAGCAAGTCCTGCGAACGACGTTCGCGGCCCATCTCGCACCCGCACCGAAGGCGCGGCCATCGAACACAGCCGAGCCGTCGAAGCACATGAGACGCAGGCACGAGACCGGCCCCATCCGGCGCGTGTACACCAGGCGCCGAACGCCCCGCCATAAGTAACCACCACGGAGCGAGTCTTACGAGCGACCGTTCGCGGCCCGTCTCGCATCCGCACCGAAGGCGCGGCCATCGAACACAGCCGAGCCGTCGAAGCGCATGAGACGCAGGCACGAGACTGCCCCCATCCGGCGCGTGTACACCAGGCGCCGAACGCCCCGCCATAAGTAACCACCACGGAGCGAGTCTTACGAGCGACGTTCGCGGCCCGTCTCGCGTCCGATCCGTCGAAGCGCATGCGACGAAGTCGCGAGTCTCGACGGCTCGGACGCGAGACAGCAGGGGGCCGCGAACCCGCCGCGCCGCAGGCGCGGCAAATCAACACAGCCACCCCGCGCGTGTCCGGGCGGGCGATGGGCGAAGATGGACGGGTGAGTTTCTGGCCAGCGCCCCATGTCGATGTCCCCGTGCACGCGACCGTGACCCTGCCCGGATCGAAATCGATCACCAATCGGGCCCTGATCCTCGCCGCACTCGCCGAGGGCCCCTCGACCATTTCCGGCGCCCTGCGTAGCCGCGATACCGAACTCATGATCGCCGCCCTGCGCGCATTGGGCGCGCGGATCGAGGGCGACACCGACACGCTGACCGTGACACCGGCGCCGCTGCACGGCGGCACCGTCGACTGCGGCCTGGCCGGCACCGTCATGCGCTTCCTGCCGCCGGTCGCGGCCCTGGCCACCGGCGATGTCGCCTTCGACGGTGACGAGCAGGCCCGGGTTCGCCCACTCGGCACCATCCTGGAGGCACTGCGCCGGCTCGGCGCGGATATCGAGGGCGACGCACTGCCCTTCACGGTGCACGGCAAGGGTGCGCTGCGCGGCGGCGCGGTCACCATCGATGCGTCCGGATCCTCCCAGTTCGTCTCCGGGCTGCTGCTGTCGGCGGCCCGGTTCGACGAGGGCATCGTGGTACACCACGACGGCAAGGCGCTGCCGTCGATGCCGCATATCGAAATGACGGTGGAGATGCTGCGGCGCGCCGAGGTCGCCGTCGACGCCCCCGCCGACAGCCGCAAGGCCCAGACCTGGACCGTCGCACCCGGTCCGATCCGCGCGGTGAACTGGGATGTGGAACCGGATCTGTCCAATGCCACGCCATTCCTGGCCGCGGCCGCCATTACCGGGGGCGAGGTCCGCATCCCGCACTGGCCGCGCCTTACCACCCAGCCCGGCGATGTGATCCGGGAGATCCTGGTGCGCATGGGCGCCGAGGTCACCAGGTTCGACGGCGTACTGACCGTGCGCGGCCCGGAGCGCCTGGCCGGTATCGATATCGATCTGCACGATGTCGGTGAGTTGACCCCGACCGTGGCCGCCCTTGCGGCACTTGCGGATTCGCCGTCCTGGCTGCGCGGTATCGCACATCTGCGCGGCCACGAGACCGATCGGCTCGCGGCCCTGTCCACCGAGATCAACCGGCTCGGCGGCAAGGTCACCGAAACCGAGGACGGACTCGAGATCACCCCGGCCCCGCTGCACGGCGGCAACTGGCATTCCTATGCCGACCACCGAATGGCAACGGCCGGAGCAATTCTCGGACTCCGGGTGCCCGGCGTGGCGATCGAGGATATCGGCACCACGGCCAAGACGCTGCCCGGATTCGTCGGCCTGTGGGAGCAGATGCTCGATCCCACGCTCACGGATCAGGGAGCGGCCCGCTGAGAAAACGCGAGTACGACGAGTCGGATGTCCGGGTACGCCCTGGCAAATCCTCTCGTCCACGCACGAAAACCCGTCCGCAGCACAATGATGCGGTATCGGCCATGGTCGTTTCGGTGGACCGTGGTCGCTGGGGTTGCGTGCTCGGCGGCGATCCGGACAAGCTGATCGTCGCCATGCGGGCCAGGGAACTGGGCCGCACCCCGATCGTGGTCGGCGATCAGGTCGACGTGGTCGGAGACCTGTCCGGCAAACCCGATACCCTCGCCCGCATCGTCCGCGTCGCCGAACGCCGAACGGTTCTGCGCCGCACCGCCGATGACACCGACCCCTTTGAACGGATCGTCGTCGGCAATGCCGAACAGCTGTTCATCGTCGTCGCCCTCGCCGATCCGCCGCCGCGCACCGGTTTCGTCGAACGAGCCATGGTCGCCGCGTATGCCGGTGGGCTGCAACCGATTCTGTGTCTGACCAAACACGATCTGGTCGCCGAATCCGAATTCGCGGCCGCGTTCGACGATCTCGACCTCACCATCATCTACGGCGGTATCGACGACCCCATCGAACCGATACTGGACCTGCTCACCGACCGACTCACCGCCTTCATCGGCCACTCCGGCGTCGGCAAATCCACGCTGGTGAATCGCCTTGTGCCCGACGCGGATCGAGCCGTCGGCGAAGTCTCCGGTGTGGGCAAGGGCAAACACACCTCGACTCAATCCGTCGCCTTGCCACTGCCCAACGGCGGCTGGGTCATCGACACACCCGGTGTCCGCTCCTTCGGACTGGCCCACATCACGCCCGACGATGTCATCGCCGCCTTCACCGATCTGGCCGCCGCCATCGAGGATTGTCCCCGCGGCTGTACCCATCTCGGACCACCCGCGGATCCCGAATGTGCGCTGGATGCCTTGCCCGGCAAGGAGCGCCGCGTCGCCGCCATCCGCCTCCTGCTGATCGCGCTGAACTCCAACGAATCCTGGTAACTCGGCCTGCCAACCCGAATCGCGGTGTACACATCCGAGTGTACACTCCAGATATGGAAGACCAGCTCAGCATCCGTGAGGCCCGAGCCCAGCTCCCCGCTGTTGTCAACGCCGCGGTTCAGGACGGGCACGTGACCGTGATTACGCGTGCCGGGGAACCCGCAGCCGCAGTCATCCCGCTGCATATGCTCGCCAAGCTCGAAGAGTGGGAAGACGAACAACTCGGACGCATGGCCGATGAAGCACTCGCCGAAGGTGGTGAACCGGAAAATTTCACCCTCGGCCAGATGATGGATGAGATTCTCGCCGCTGGGCATGAAGGTGCTGCGTGAAATACGAATTCCGTTGGACCCCGGCCGCGCGTCGCGCGTTGCGCAATATTCCGCATCCCGATGCCATGCGCCTGTTGATCGCGCTCACGCTGCTGGGCGATGACCCATACCGACGCGACGGAGTAGACGTCAGAGCCCTAACCGGCCGACCAGGATTCCGGCTACGAGTCGGCAACTACCGCTTGGTCTACGAGGTCGATGACGGCAAGTTGATCATCCTCGTCGTCACCGCCGGACACCGTCGCGATATCTATGAACACTAGACGCAGAGAGCCGAGACGACGAACGCGCCCATGAAGGCTCATGGGCGCGTTCGTGATTCATGGATCAGTGCCGACGACGCGACTTCGGGGCACGCTTCGGCTTGGCCTGCGCGCGGGCCGCCTCACGGCGCTCACGGCGGGTGGTGCCGTCGCCGTACTCCTCGGCGTCACTGTGCACCGCGGCGTGGCCGCCCTCGTCCGGACCCGAGTAGTGGAAGCCGTTGTTGGGCCGGGAATCGGCGATCCCCTTGGCACGCAACGCCGCCGGTGCGCCATTGGCGACCGGCGCCTCCTGGGTGGGCAGCGGACGCGGCGCGGTGGCGCCGACCGGCGAGCGCAGGCCGGGATCGACCGCGACCCCCTCGGGCTGCGGCTGCTGCACCTCGACCTGCAGGTTGAACAGGAAGCCAACCGACTCTTCCTTCAGGCCGTCGAGCATCGCGGCGAACATATCGAAGCCCTCGCGCTGGTATTCGACCAGCGGATCGCGCTGCGCCATGGCACGCAGACCGATGCCCTCCTTGAGGTAATCCATCTCGTAGAGGTGCTCTCGCCACTTGCGGTCCAGCACCGAAAGCAGCACCTGGCGTTCGAGATTGCGCATCGAACCATCGCCGGCCAGACCGTCGATCTGCTGTTCGCGCTTCTCGTAGGCGTCGTGCGCATCGTCGAGCAGCGCCTCGACCAGCTCGTCCTTGGTCAGGTCGCCCGCCTCGCCGACACCGGTCTCGCCGGTCAGGTCCTTGTAATCCATGGTCACCGGGTACAGCGTCTTCAGCGCCGTCCACAGCTTTTCCAGATCCCAGTCCTCGACATAGCCCTCGGCGGTGGCGCCGTCGGCGTAGGCGGTGATCACGTCGGTGATCATCTCCTGCACCTGGCCCTCCATATCCTCGCCGCGCAGGATCCGATTGCGCTCGCCGTAGATGACGGTGCGCTGCTGGTTCATCACCTCGTCGTACTTGAGCACGTTCTTGCGGATCTCGAAGTTCTGCTGCTCGACCTGGGTCTGCGCGCTCTTGATGGCCTTGGAGACCATCTTGGCCTCGATCGGCACATCGTCGGGCAGGTTGAGCCTGGTCATGATGGCCTCGAGCGCGGCACCATTGAAGCGCCGCATCAACTCGTCACCCAGTGACAGGTAGAACCGGGACTCACCCGGGTCACCCTGCCGGCCGGAGCGACCACGCAGCTGGTTATCGATACGCCGCGATTCGTGGCGCTCGGTGCCGAGCACATACAGGCCACCGGCGTCGCGCACCAGGTCGGCGTCCTCGGCGGTCTGCTCCTTGACCCGCTCCAGCGTCGGCAACCACGCGGCCTGGTACTCCTCCGGCGTCTCCACCGGATCCAGCCCCTCCTTGCGCAGGATGATGTCGGTGATGATGTCCGGGTTACCGCCCAGCACGACGTCGGTGCCACGACCGGCCATATTCGTCGCGACCGTGACCGCGCCCGGCCGACCGGCCTCGGCGATGATCTCGGCTTCCTTCTCGTGGAACTTCGCGTTCAGCACGTTGTGCGCGATGCCACGCCTGGTGAACTGCTTGGACAGGTACTCCGAGCGCTCGACGCTGGTGGTGCCGATCAGCACCGGCTGGCCCTTCTCGTGCCGTTCGGTGACATCGTCGACCACGGCCGCGAATTTGGCCTCTTCGGTCTTGTAGATCAGATCGGACTGGTCCGCGCGGACCATCGGCTTATTCGTCGGGATCGGGACCACGCCGAGGCTGTAGATCTGGTGCAGCTCGGCGGCCTCGGTCTCGGCGGTACCAGTCATCCCGGAGAGCTTGTCGTAGAGGCGGAAGTAGTTCTGCAGCGTGATCGTGGCCAGGGTCTGGTTCTCCGGCTGGATCTCGACGTTTTCCTTGGCCTCGATCGCCTGGTGCATGCCCTCGTTGTAGCGGCGCCCGACCAGAATGCGGCCGGTGAATTCGTCGACGATGATGACCTCGCCGTCGCGGACGATGTAGTCCTTGTCCCGGTGGTAGAGCTCCTTGGCCTTGATGGCGTTGTTCAGGTAGCTCACCAGCGGGGAATTGGCCGCCTCGTAGAGGTTGTCGATGCCGAGCTGATCCTCGACGAACTCCACACCCGCCTCGTGCACACCGATGGTGCGCTTCTTGATATCGACCTCGTAGTGCAGGTCCTTCTTCAACAGCGGTGCGATGCGGGCGAATTCGGCATACCACTTCGAGGAAGCGTCGGCCGGACCCGAGATGATCAGCGGGGTGCGGGCCTCATCGATGAGGATGGAGTCGACCTCGTCGACCACGGCGAAGTTGTGCCCGCGCTGGACCAGATCGTCCAGCGAGTGGGTCATATTGTCGCGCAGGTAATCGAAGCCGAATTCGTTGTTGGTGCCGTAGGTGATGTCGGCGTTGTAGGCTACCCGCCGCTCGGCCGGTGTCATACCGGACAGGATCACGCCGACCTCGAGGCCGAGGAAGCGGTGCACGCGACCCATCCACTCCGCGTCGCGCTTGGCCAGGTAATCGTTGACCGTGACCACATGTACACCGTCGCCGGAGATGGCGTTGAGGTAGGCGGGCAGCACACAGGTCAGGGTCTTTCCCTCACCGGTCTTCATCTCGGAGATGTTGCCGAGGTGCAGCGAGGCGCCGCCCATCACCTGCACCTTGTAGTGTTTCTGGTTCAGCACCCGCCAGGACGCCTCACGGGCCACCGCGAATGCCTCGAGGAGCAGGTCGTCCAGCGATTCGCCGTCCGCGTACCGCTCCTTGAACTCATCGGTCTTGGCACGCAGCTCGTGGTCGGTGAGCTCCTCGAACTCGGGCCCGAGCGCGAGGACCTCATCCGCGAGGTGGGCGAGCCGCTTGACCGTGCGTCCCTCACCAATCCGTAGCAACCTCGTCAGTGTCAGCGCAGGCACGGGTCTCGTCAGTCCTCTGGTCGGTGTGTCAAATGTTCGGCCGTCACCCGGAGCGGGCAGTGTGCACATGGCCCCCGCCGAGCATGGCGGAATCCGCAGCACGCTTCATGGTAATGCGGCACCCATGGTAGCCGTAGCGACTGCTTGCCGGTCGCTGGAAAGGGCCAGCGCCGATGGCCCGGCGACATAGCGCCGCATCCGCCACTACCGCCGAGGTGGCAGCCGTTTCCTCTCACCGTACCCGCGTGTCGTGCGTCGGTCGTCGGAGCGGGTGCGAATCCGATGGACCGGAACCTGTTTCAGCGCAGGTGTCATACGATGTGAGTCGTTCGTCGTTCCGGACGCCGAGAACCCTGTTCACCAGGGCCGAACCGTTATCCGACGGCACGTGACGACACCAAGGGGCAGCGCGGCTCAAAAGGCATCCGTCATACGGCACCCCGATTAGTGTGAGCGAATCGAGTTCCGCCGGTCGCGAGCCAACGCAGCCTTCCACGGAACCGGGCGTGGGTAAAGGGATGCGCGAATATCGCTGGATATGCCACAGGGGGCAGGACGAACCGTTGTGGGCGACCACAATGGGCGGTGAGACGGCTCGGGTGGGAGCCGCATCGGAAGGAGCACCGGGCAGCGTGATCACGAGATTGACGCCGCAGGACGCGTCGTTCTATGGGCTCGAGTCGAGCAGCAATCCGATCCATATCGGCTCTCTCGCGATCGTCCGAGGTAGCGACTCCGCACCGGGGGAAACGGCGCTCGACTACGACGGACTTGTCGATCTGGTGGAGAGCAGGCTTTCCCTGGTCCCCCGCTACCGCAGGAAGGTCCGCGAAATCCCGTTCGCACTCGGCCGCCCGGTCTGGGTCGAGGACAGCCATTTCGATATCACCTACCACATCCGCCGCTCCGCATTGCCCGCCCCGGGCACCGATTCCCAGTTGCACGATCTGGTGGCCCGGCTCGCGTCACGACCGCTCGACCAGACTCGGCCGCTGTGGGAGATGTATCTGATCGAGGGCCTGGCGGAGGGCCGGTCGGCGATCTTCACCAAAACCCATTCGGCACTCGTCGACGGGGATACCGCACTCGAGATCGGGCACGTCATCCTCGATACCAGCCCGTCCCCGCGCGGTATCGCCGATGACGCCTGGGTGGCGCCACGCGAACCGAACGAGATGGAACTGCTGATCGGCGCGCTGAGCCACCTGGCCGCGCAGCCGCGCGAGGCGCTCGAGGTGGCCCGCGACGCGAGCACGCACGCGTTCTCGGTGGTGGAGGCCGCGGGCAAGGCGGTGGATTCGATGGTTTCGGCCGTGCGTGCGGCCGCCATCGGCGCACCGGACAGCCCGCTCAACGCCAAGACCTCGCGCAACCGGCGCTTCGATGTGGTGCGCACGGATCTGGAGGACTACCGCAAGATCCGCAAGCGCTTCGAATGCTCCATCAACGATGCGATCCTGGCCGTCGTCACCGGAGCGCTGCGCAATTGGCTGCTCTCACGCGGTGAGGCGCTCACCGAATCGACCGTACTGCGCGCGGTTGTGCCCATGTCGGTCTATGTCGAAGGGATCGACGAGCAGCCGAAACCGGCCAGCGAGGTCTCCTCGTTCCTCATCGATCTGCCGGTCGGCGAACCGAATCCGGTGATCCGCCTTTCGCACATCTCGCATGCCACCGAGGCCGATAGCAAGCACCGGCGCGGCGTGCGAGCGCGCACCCTGGTGCACCTGGCCGGCTTCGCTCCGGCAAGCCTGCATGCGATGAGTGTGCGGGCGGCGAGTACGTTCGCAGAGCACACGTTCAATCTGGTGATCACCAACGCACCGGGTCCGCAGACCCCGATGTATATCGGCGGCGCGCGGATGCTGGAGATGTATCCGGTGTCGCCGCTGCTGCGCAACCAGGCCTCGAGCATCGGGATCACGTCCTATGACGGACGCGTCTTCTACGGACTCAACGCCGACCGCGACGCGATGGCCGATATCGCCGTACTGGCCGCGTCGGTGCACGAGTCCATGGAGGAGATGCTCGGTGCCTGCGTCTGAGAACACCATGCGGGTATATATCCCCGCCACCGTGCCGATGCTGCGTGAGCTCGTCGCGAATCGGGAACTGCGCGCAGCCGGCGGCACCGCGTTCGCGGTCACACCGACCCTGCGCGAGGCCTACGCCTCCGGTGACGACGACGAATTGGCCGAAGTGGCGATGGCCGAGGCAGCGCGGGCCTCGCTGCGTCTGCTGGCGGCCGAGCGCGAGGAGGCCACCGAGGCGTCCGACGACGAGGACGCCGACGACCCCGAAACGACCTATCACAGCCCGGTCTATCGACGTGCGGTCATCGCCGCCGATGTGACCGGTGCGAAGCTGCGCCCCGACCTCGACGACGCGGTTGTCCGGCTGACCGGACCGATCGGCTACGACCGGATCGCCTCGGTACATGTCGACCTGGCCGAAGCCGAACCCGAGGTGGCCAAGGCGGTCGACGTCGTCGACGCCGCCGACCTCGGCGACGCCGATGCCGAATTCGTGCTCGGGGACGCCGAGGACCATCAGCTGGCCTGGTACGCGGCCCAAGAGCTGCCGTTCCTGCTCGAATTGCTGTGACGGCGAACCTGCGCACCCCGGACTAACCTACGATGCCGTAACCTGGCTGCGAGGCGACCCACCGGTCGCTACGACAGGGAGACGAACGGCGGCAATGGTCTTGAAAAAAGCGGCATCCTCGGTGCGTACGGTCCGGGAGTGGCTGGAGGCTCCGGCGGCCGAGGTCGCCGAACGCGGTGGCCGGCTGAACGTACTGCGCGGCGCCGTCGCCCGTGTCACCACGCCACTTTTGCCCGACGACTACCTGCACCTGGCGAATCCGCTGTGGTCGGCGCGTGAGTTGCGCGGCCGAATTGTCGAGGTGCGCAAGGAAACCGCCGATTCGGCCACCCTGGTCATCAAACCGGGCTGGGGCTTCGACTGGAAATACGAGCCAGGTCAGTACATCGGGATCGGCATTCTGATCGATGGCCGCTGGCACTGGCGCTCGTACTCGCTGACCTGCCCGCCCAATTGGACCGATCCGGAACATCGCGGAAAGCGCCTGATCTCGATCGCCGTCAAGGCGATGCCAGAGGGTTTCCTGTCCAGCCACCTTGTCAGCGGTGTCGCCGCGGGCACCATCGTCCGATTGGCCGCGCCGCAGGGCGCTTTCGTACTGCCGTCGCCGCCGCCGGAAAAGGTGCTGTTCCTCACCGCGGGCAGCGGTATCACCCCGGTCATGGCCATGCTGCGCGCGCTGGACCGCCGCGATGCGGTCACCGATGTGGTGCATGTGCACTCCGCGCGCACCCGCGACGATGTGATGTTCGGCGCCGAACTGCGCGATCTACACGATCGACACCCGAGCTTCTCCTCGCAGCTGCACCTCACCGATGAGCAGGGCCGGTTTTCCCTCACGGCATTGGACGAACACTTCCCGGATTGGCGTGAGCGTCAGAGCTGGGCCTGCGGTCCAGCCGCGATGCTGGACGAGATCGAGCAGCACTGGCGCGATGCTGGCATCGGCGACCGCCTGCATGTCGAGCGCTTCGAGATCGAACGCTCCGCCGTCGGTGAGGGCGGCACCGTGACATTCGGGAAGACCGGTCGCACCGTGACGGTCGACGGCGCGACCAGCCTATTGGAGGCGGGCGAGTCCGCCGGTGTGCAGATGCCGTTCGGCTGCCGGATGGGCATCTGCCAAACCTGTGTCGTCACACTGGCTTCCGGGCATACCCGCGATCTGCGCAACGGTGACGAGCGTCGCGAGGGTGACAAGGTGCAGACCTGTATCTCGGCCGCGGCGGGCGACTGCACACTCGACGTCTGAGACAGCGACGCTCACAGACGCACCGTCCGGGGGATCCGACAGGTACCCTCGAGATACATCCAGTCAGGGGAAAGGACCCCGGTGGCCATCACCGATATCAAGGCATTCGCCCATCTCACGGCGGCCGACATCGAAACACTGGGGCAGGAACTCGATTCCATCCGGCGCTCGGTCGAACTGTCGCGCGGCGAGCGCGACGCCAAGTACATCCGGCGCACGATCGCCGCACAGCGCGGCCTCGAAGTGCTCGCGCGCGCGGTGCTGTTCGGCAGCCGCAATCGGTGGGCCTGGCTGACCGGGACGGCACTGCTTTCGGTCGCCAAGATCATCGAGAATATGGAGCTCGGGCACAACATCAGCCACGGTCAATGGGACTGGATGAACGACCCGGAAATCCACTCCAGCACCTGGGAGTGGGATATGACCGGGCCGTCGGTGCAGTGGCGCCGTGCGCACAACTACTCGCACCACACCTACACCAATGTGCTCGGCAAGGATGAGGACCTCGGCTTCGGCATCCTGCGGATGACCCGCGACGAGCAGTGGCGGCCGATCCATCTGATCCAGCCGCTGGCCAATATCCTGCTCGCGGCCACCTTCGAATGGGGTATCGCACTGCACGACTGGAGCATCGAGAAGGAGCTCTCGGGCGCGCCCCGCTACCAGCTCATGTCGGAGCCGAATAAGGACTTCGGTCGCAAGATCGGTCGTCAGGTGGCCAAGGACTTCCTGATCTATCCGGCGCTCACCGGACCGGCGTTCATGTCCACGCTGAAGGCGAATGCGACCGCCAATCTGGTGCGCAACCTGTGGGCCTACGCGGTGATCTTCTGCGGCCACTTCCCCGACGGCGCCGAGAAATTCACCATCGAACAGCTCGAGGGCGAGACCAGTGGCGAATGGTATCTGCGCCAGATGCTCGGCAGCGCCAACTTCAAGGCCGGACCCGCGATGGCCTTCATGAGCGGCAACCTGTGCTACCAGATCGAACATCACCTGTTCCCCGACCTGCCAAGCAACCGTTATCCAGAGATCGCCGAGCGGGTCCGCGAGCTGTGCGACAAGTACGACCTGCCCTACACCACCGGCTCCCTCGGCAAGCAGTATCTGCTGGCCTTCCGGACCATCCACAAGCTCGCACTGCCGGACCGCTTCCTCAAGCGCACCGCCGACGACGCACCGGAGACCTCCTCGGAGCGCAAATTCGCCGGTGTCTCGCTGCCCGCCCTGCCGTCGATGCCGAATGCCGAGCGCTGGGCCGACAAATGGAACGAGACGCACTGGCTGCCCGTCGACCCCGAGACCGGCAAGCGCCGCGGCCTGCGTTCCGCGCTCAAAGAGGCCAAGGTGGTGCTGCGGGAGAAGGCTCGGCACGAGAAGGAAGTGCTGCGCGAGGCCAAGCTGGTGCTGCAGGAAAAGGCACGTCAGGAGAAGGCGACATTGCAGCGCAGGGCCATGCGCGAGCGGGCTCTCCGCCGCAGCCGACGCCGCAGGTGAGCTAACATCTCGCAGCCACATTTCGCAATGCGGGATTTACCACATTTCGGAGACCTCGCTCACAACCTACGGTCTCGTAACTTACGGTACTGTAGCCGCCATGGCGATCTCGGATGTCAAGGAATACGCGCACCTCACCGAAGCCGATGTGGAGGCGCTCGGTGCGGAGTTCGACGCGATCCGGCGCGATATCGAGGCCACGCGCGGTGCTCGGGACGCGCGGTACATCCGCAATGTCATCCGCCTGCAGCGTGCGCTCGAGATCAGCGGCCGCGCAGTGCTGTTCGCCAGTTTCCTGCCGCCCGCCTGGTTCGCCGGTGTGGCCCTGCTCAGCACGGCCAAGATCATCGAGAACATGGAGATCGGGCACAACGTCATGCACGGGCAGTGGGACTGGATGAACGATCCGGAAGTCCACTCCAGCACCTGGGAATGGGATAACACCGGCCCGTCCAAGCACTGGAAGCAGACGCACAACTATCTGCACCACAAGTACACCAATGTGCTCGGCATGGACGACGACATCGGCTACGGCCTGCTGCGCGTCACCAGGGATCAGCGGTGGAAGCCGTTCAATATCGGCAATCCGGTCTACAACCTGGTGCTGCAGCTGTTCTTCGAATACGGCGTCGCGATCCAGCATCTCGAGCTGGGCAAGGTGCATCGGTACAAGGAGGGCTCGCCGGAGCGGGCCGAATTCGAGGTCAAGCGCCGCGAGGTGCTGGTCAAGATCGGCAAGCAGGTCGGCAAGGATTACCTGCTGTTCCCGCTGCTGACCGGGCCCGCCTTCTTCTCGACACTCACCGCGAACCTGACCGCCAACATCATCCGCAATGTCTGGACCAATGCGGTGATCTTCTGCGGCCACTTCCCGGACGGCGCGGAGAAATTCACCAGGGCCGATATCGACGGCGAATCCAAGGGCCAGTGGTACCTGCGCCAGATGCTGGGCAGCGCCAACATCTCCGGCGGTCCGGTCATGCACTTCATGACCGGTAATCTGAGCCACCAGATCGAACACCACCTGTTCCCGGATCTGCCGAGCAACCGCTACGCCGATATCGCGGTGCGGGTGCGCGCCTTAGCCGAGAAATACGACCTGCCCTACACCACCGGCTCGCTTCCGGTGCAGTACTTCAAGTCCTGGCGCACCATCCTGAAGCTGGCACTGCCGAACAAGTACCTGCGTGCGACCGCCGACGACGCCCCCGAAACCGCCTCGGAGCGCAAATTCGACGGCGCCACCATGCCGAGCTTCGACCCGGTCACCGGTAAGCGTCGCGGGCTGCGCACAGCGCTGAAGCAGGGCCGTCGCCGGATCACGCGGCGGGCCGTGACTCCCCCGCCTCCCCGGGAATTCAGCCGGTCGTAAGTGGGTCGACAGCACCGTTGCGGGCCGACGGTCAGACGGTTGGCTCGGTTTTCGACGTACCCGACGAGTTACCCATGTTCGTACGAAATCAGTTGTCGGGTGCACCGCAAAAGGTGATAAGGGCCAGTGGTTGATGCCAACTGGTTTGGTACTGGTTGACTGAGGGCGTGGGTGCGGAAGATCTGAGCGTTTACGAGGCCATCCGGATACGGCGGGATGTACGGGCCGAATTCACCGGTGACCGCGTTGACGATGCGACGCTGTGGCGGATACTCGATGCCGCACATCACGCGCCGAGTGTCGGCAATTCGCAGCCGTGGGACTTCGTGGTGGTGCGCGAGGATGCGACGCTGCGGAAGTTCGCCGAGCATGTCGCGCAGCGGCGGATCGAATTCCGGGATGCGCTGCCACCGGAACGGGCGGCAACCTTCGAACCGATCAAGATCGAGGGCATTACCGAGAGCGGCACCGGCATCGTGGTCACCTACGACCACAACCGCGGCGGCCCGCAGGTCCTCGGCCGCGCCACCGTCCCCGAAACCGGCATCTACTCGGCGGTTCTCGCCATCCAGAACCTGTGGCTGGCCGCGACCGCCGAGCAGATCGGCGTCGGCTGGGTCTCGTTCTACGATGCCGAATTCCTGTCCGACCTGGTCGGCCTACCCGACGGCATCCGCCCCGTCGCATGGCTGTGCGTCGGCCCGGTACACGAATTCCAACGCATCCCCGACCTCGAACGCTTCGGCTGGCGCACCGGCCGTCCACTCACCGACGCCGTCCACCAGGAAACCTTCCGCGCCCGGCCCCACGAAGGCGCCACCGCCTCGCACAACGCATAGCCGGTGTGCGGCGACCGCTGCGTCTACGACAACCGATCGGCGCCGACGCAACCGCGTCCCGTTGCCGCCCACCTAGCGCAGCGGGGCGGCACTGTCGGGGAACGCCTGACGGTCAGACTCGCTCGAGCACGGCAGATGCACCGATCCCGCCTGCGGCGCAGATGCCGAGCAGGGCGCTGTTCTTGCCGGTGCGGGCGAGTTCGTTGGCCATTGTGGTGACCATGCGCGCACCGGTCGCGCCGAATGGATGTCCGAGGGCGACCGAGCCGCCGTGCACATTGAGCTTGTCGACATCGACCTCGCCTACCGCGGTATCGCGATCGAGGCGGGTCTTGGCCCATTCATCGCTGTTCAATGCGGCGAGCACGGACAGCGTCTGGGCCGCGAAGGCCTCGTGAATATCGACGAAATCGATATCGCCCAGGGACATTCCGGCCTTGTCGAGTGCACGTGGCATGGAGATGGCCGGGCCGATCAGCACCTGATCGGTCGGGTCCACACTGACGTAGCTCCAGGAGCGGAAGGCAGCCAGCGGACGGTAGCCGAGGGCGTGCGCACGCTCCTCGCTCATCAGCAGCACCGCCGACGCGCCGTCGGTGAGCGGACTGGCATTGCCCGCGGTCACGCTGCCGTCGCGGGCGAAGACCGGCTTCAGCATGGCCAACTTCTCGACGCTGGTGTTCGCGCGCACCAGTCCGTCGCGTGTGACATCGACGCCGTCCGGAGTGCGCACCCGCAGCACCTCGTCATCGAAGCGGCCCGAGTCGATGGCCGCGGCGGCCCGTTGGTGTGAGCGCGCCGCGAATTCGTCCTGATCCGCACGGCTGATCCCGTGGATGCGGGCCATTTTCTCGGCCGACTCCCCCATCACCTCACCGGTGGTGCGTTCGGCGATTTTCGGTCGGCTCGGCAAGAGATCGGTGAACGGCGCGAGCTGGCGTGCTGCCGCGAGATAGTCCTTCGGCTTCGGCTTGCCGAGCGCCAGCGGCGCACCGGCATGCACCAGCTTCTGCGGCAGCTTGACCTCGGCGTTGCTGGTCGAATCGCTACCACCGGCGATCATGATGTCGTATTCGCCGCGCTCGATGGCCGCCACCGCCGAGGTGATCGCCTGCAACCCGGAGGCGCAGGCCCGCGTCACCGTGTACCCTTCACATCCGGCGTCGAGGCCGAGATCCAAGGCGATCTCCCGCGCGATATTCGGCGCGGCACTCGGCAGAATCACACCACCCCATACGATCGCCTGCACCTGCCCGCCGGGCAGTCCGGTCCGCTCCAACAGCCCACGCACCGCGGCATCGGCAAGCGCGATCGAATCCAGCCGCGTGTACGCACCGAACGCCTTGACGAATGGCGTCCGCGCACCGGAAACGATGACGGCACGACGAGCGATATCGGTAGCCATGTGGGCTCATCCGCCTCTCCGAATATTCAGGCCATACAGGTTGTGAGCCGCGAGATCAGCGTTCAGATCCTGTGTTGGGTGGCCAGCCGAGTTTTGGGCGTACCCGACGAGTTACCCATGTACGCACGAAATCAATTGTCGCTGATGGATCCAATGACAGATACCTGGAACACCCGGCTCAGCGATCCCCTCCATCGCCGCTGAGCCGGGTCCCCACACCGCGGACCCGGCCTGCCGCGCGTCGTTGCACAACAGACCGGAGCGCCCGTCCCGGCGAACGCCCCTGCCCGTCCCGGAACCCGCAAGGTCGACTCGACACTGCTCGGCGCGAACAAACAGTAGCAATCTTTCCATTGGTTTTTCAAATATTTTCTATGAAGTTGGCTTTTTCCCCGATGAGCTCTAGCATGAGGCTCACTATGCAAAGCCCTTCGGAGCTGTCGCGACATAAGCGCTTCGGCCGAATCATCAAGGAGCGCCGGGACGAACTCGGCCTCACCCAGATGCAGATCGGCGATCTGGGAGGGCCTTCGGCGCCGACGATCCGCAAGATCGAAGACGGCGATGCGACCATCAGCACACACACCCTGAACAAACTCGACGCACCACTGCGCTGGCTGCCCGGCAGTGCGGCACGCGCCTACGCGGGCGGGGATCCGACCGCGCGTGAGGTCGAGGCGCCCACCCCGAGTACCGACGAGTCGATCGTCTCCGGACCCGATTCGATCCGCTTCGAACTATCCGACCTGACCGGACTGCTCGCCGCCGCCGGTCGGCTCAACGATGCGGTCGAGCGCGGCCGGACCACCGAACCGCATGTGGTGTCGGCCATTTCGGATCTCAACGGGGTCGTCTCCCGGCTCTCCGCGCGCTACGCCACCGCGATGCTGGAACGCAACGGCGGACCAGGCAAAACCCTGCACCCGCTGGTCGCGATGGCGTTCTCCCATCTGCTCGACGTACCCGCCGAGTCCAGCGATCCCGCCGACCTGGAGGAACGCCGCTATCGCCGCTGGCTGGCCGGCCGCGCGGAGGATGTGGACGCCGGCACCGAGGCCCGCTTCCGAGCACGCTGGCTGGCGGCCGGTGCGGCACCGATTCGAAACGGCAAGCAGTAGAAGGCAGTAAGATGACCGACGATGTGACGAGCCGAGCACGACTGACGCTCAGCCACAAGGTGAATCGACTATTCGCGACCGTGCACCCGCGGTCGGAGCCCGAGCGCACGACGGCCGTGGTGGCCGCACAGGTCGGCGCGCAATTGGGCCACACCGTCCCGGAAGATCAGCTCGACCGGCTGCGGCGCGGCGAATTCGATTCGGCGCCGGTCGGATCCGAACTACTCACCGCCATCGCACAGTGCTTCGGCGTGAGCGCCGACTACCTGACCACCACCGGCGCGGCGGCGGCCGCGATCGATCGGCAACTCGAATTGCTTGCCACCATGCGCGATGCCAATGTCGCCAGCATCGCGCTGCGCGGATCCGATGTCGATCCAGCCACGCTCACCGCGCTCGTCCACCGCACGAATCAGCCGGTCGAGCAACCGTAGACCGGCAGTTTCCGAACACTGTGGGGAAGACCCCGGCGCTGCGGGACTGCGCCCCGTGGACCTCCGGTCAGGATCCTCGGTAGCATCGTCGGTTGCATGGGGCGGGACCGCAGCGCTGTAGGAGATTGCCGACGAATGCCCGGTATGGAGAACCGGTTCCGGGAGGTATCCCGGGACGTACCGATACCGTCCCCGTGGAATCTGACCGCGTACCTCGATGCCGTCGCCGACCATCGCGGTCGCACCATCACCCTGCAACCGGTCGATACCGCATTACTCGCGGGCACCGGCTGCGGTACCGGCAGCGGTCTGTGGATTGCCAAGCGCGACAGCGACATCATCGTCTACGGCGCCGATACCACCGAATGGCATGCCGAGCACATCATCGTCCACGAACTGGGCCATATGCTGCTCGGTCACGGACCGGAATCGGCGACCGAAACCCCTGCACCACAGCCGATGTCGGCCCTCGCGGAATTGCTCCCGTCGATCTCCCCGGAGTCCATCGCATATGTACTCGGGCGCAGCGATTACGCAACCGCCCGCGAACGCGATGCCGAAACCTTCGCCGACCTGGTCATGCTGCAGGCCATGCGCCCGCAGCGCCGAGACTCCTTGCTGCACAGAACCTTTTTCCGCGAACGGCGGCACTGAGGGGCCTCGCTATGGGCTTGCCGACGTGACGACTGATCTCGGACGAACATGGGTAACTCGTCGGGTACACCCAGAAATCGACCGGCACTTCACCGGCCAGCCCGCGACGTAACGTCGCGGGCACCCACGACCGGCAAAAGGCGCGGGGAGGCGGAGGAGTCCTACGCGAGCCTGATCAGGCCGTAGTCGAATGCGTGGCGACGGTAGACGACCGACGGTCGGTCGGTCTCTTTGTCCTGGAAGAGGAAGAAGTCGTGGCCCACGAGTTCCATCTGGTAGAGGGCGTCGTCGACGGACATCGGGGTCGCGGTATGGACCTTGGTTCGGACGATATGGCCAGGTCCGGCCGCATACTCCGCAGATTCCGATCCGGACCGACCGCGATCGGCCTCGGGATGCTCATGTGCGATAGTCCCGTTCGCCTGAGCGAACAGTGATTCATCGATCAGATCGGCGGTCGCCTCGGCCACCGAGACCGGGGTCTTGTCCCCGTAATGGACGCGGCGGCGATCCTTCGTCCGACGCAATCGGCTCTCCAGCTTCGCGGTCACCGATTCGAGAGCAGCGTAGAAGCTGTCCGCACATGCCTCCGCCCGGACAACGGGGCCCTTGCCGCGCGCGGTGATCTCGACGCGCTGGCAGCTCTTGCGTTGACGACGATTGCGTTCGTGGAACAACTCCACATCAAAGATAAATATCGACGGGTCGAAACGTTCGAGACGGGAGAGTTTCTCCGCGACGTAAATTCGGAAATGGTCAGGAACCTCCACGTTGCGGCCCTTCACCACGACATCGCCGCGCGGCGCGCGAGGTCGGTCCGCTGTGGATTGCTCTGTCGCATCCAGGGCGCTGTCATCCAGCACCGAGGCCTGTGTTTCGTTCACAGCGAGGGCGTCTTTCACTGAAGGTCGTGAAGAAGTCGTCACGCGTACCTCCCGGATATGGCCGCACAGACCAACGTGCGTGCGGCGGGATGAGCCGTGCCGATAGACAATCTCTCGGCACATGATGTCCGAGGCGCCACCTCCAAACTCCCGGTTCGGGTGTGTGATCGCGACGCTAGTACGCCAACGGGCGGTCCGCCAGTGTTCACGCAAATTTCCCGGAGTCAAGCCGAACACGTCACCAGCACGGCACGTACCGGCACTCCGACCCGACCGAGCGCATAGACCGATTCGCGGGCTGTCGCACCGGTCGTGAGCACATCGTCGACCAGTACGACCTCGGCATTCGCCGAGATTGCCGCCACGGCTCCGATACCAGCTCGCGCCACAATCCGACCGCGCAGATTGTGTTGCCGCTCACCGACTGTCAAGCCCACCGAATCGCGCACACCCCACCACATACGCAACATCGGTATCACCCGGCTATCCGGTAGCCATCTCGCCGCCGCCCGCGTCGTGCGCACCACCGGATCCCCGCCGCGGCGGCGCGCGGCCACCCGCCGACTGGGCGCCGGAATCAATACCAGTGGCCGGTCGGCCGCGCGCAGCCGGGTCAGACCATCGGCGAGTGCCAGCCCCAGCGGCTCGGACAGATCGCGACGCCCGTGCTCCTTCGCCGCCAGCACCGCCCGCCGCGCCGGACCCCCATATGACGCAAGCGCCCAACAGGGCACCCCCGGATCGGTACGCGGGCGCACTCGCATCGGCGGCCGAACCAGGGAGGTCGCACAGTCCGCACACCAGCCGACCCCGACCGCACCGCATCCGGCACAGCTGGTGGCCAGGATCAGATCCAACAGGGTTCGCATCGCCCGAGTCTGCGCCCACCCACCGACAGATTCGCGAATATCGGTGCCGTGGTATTCGTTTCGGCGCCGACGATCAGCCGGGGAGTACCGGGACCGAGTTGTCGCCGTTGAGGCCGGGCACCTCGCGCCAGAAGCGGTCGGCGGTTTGATCGCTGTACTGGAGTTGGAGCACCGCGCGTGAATCTCCCACATACTCCGCGTCCGGCGAGGCACTGACCACCCGAACGGGTGCGGTGAGGTTCTGGCTGATCTGCGGGGTCGGCTGCGATCCGTCGATCGCAACAGTCGTCAGCGGATCGACATTGCCTTCCCGCGCGATGACGATGGTGTCCGCGGTGAGCCAGCTCAACGACACCGCCCGCGTACTGAGTGTGAGCGCCAGCTGTAGCGGTGAGGTGAGCGCGTACTTGCCGTCCGGATGTCGTTCGACGATCGCCACATAGACCTTGCCGTCGGCGATGAGCGCCGCACGCACACCGCTACGCGAGATCCGCAGCTCGGTAATCGGCAGTCGCAGCGCCGCTCCCTGGGCCGAGGCCGTCAGCGCCGAGATGTCCACATCCTGTCTCGAGACGGTTCCGGTGGCTCGATCGTTGACCGCGCGGATGACCCGTTCGCCATCGATCACGGCCCAGGCGGCGGTGCCGTCCGCATTCCAGGACGGTCGGCTGATGGTCGACCCCTCGGCGACCGGGAAGGCGTTGCCGCCGTAGCTGCCGACCATCAGCGTGCGCGGCGGCTCCGGTGGCGGACGTCCGGCATCGGCCACCGCGGCCACCAACTGACCGTCCGGAGAGAGCCCGACCGACTGCAGATTGTTCACCGCGCCGAAGTAGCCCGGCGGGGTGATCATCCCGCTGTCGGTGACCTGCACCAGCGAGCCATTGCGCAGCGCGTGCAGCCCGACCTGGTTACGCGCATAGACAGCCGGGCTCAGCTGTTCGACATCGGCGACCGACCAACCGTTGGCGGCGAAGCGATCGTCGAACGGTTTACCGTCGGCGAGCAGCATGTACGGGCCGAGGATTTCCGCGCCCGCGAGCGTGAGCACCACCTGTCCGGCGAGCAGCTCCTTATCGCGCGGGGACAACCCGGAGGCACCGGCGAAATCGATGCGGACGCCGCCGAGCCCGACACCGACATCGTTGTTGTCGTTGTTCGGCTTGGTGATCGGTCCGCGCACGGTCACCGGTGGTGCGAGCACATTGCGCACGACCGGAGCGAGCGCGGGCTGTGTGCCCTCGGCCAGCAGGCCGAGCAGGCGCTGGGTCAGCTGATTCTTGGCCACCGAGATCCAGCGCAGATCGGGGACGAGCGTGGTACCCGTCGGGTCGACGAAGTACAGGACATAGCGACGGTAGGACTTCGCGAAGGCGGTCTGCTCCATCACGACGCCGTCGGGCAGCTCATCGATGCGCCATTCGCCGTCGACCTTGGTCATCTCGATCTTGTTTTCCAAGGGTGCGTCGATGGCCCGATAGGCGCCGTCGGCGGCCAGTTCGCCGACCTTGTGCGCCCGGATCACATAGGTCGCCTTATCGCCCGAGCGCGATTCGCGCAGGGTATCGGCCTTGTCCACGATCAGCGTGCCGGCTGCGTCGTCCCACTGCGTCGCGGCGGACTGTGTCATGTACTGCCGCGCGGCCAGATGTCGGTTCGCCGGATCGGCCGTGGCCTGCAGGAAATCGCGCAACAACAGGTCCGGGTCACGACCGGCGATGGGTGGTGGCGGCCCGTCGGAGGTGGGCTGGCGGTTGATGGTGCCGAGTGCCTGCGGTGCGGAGGATTCCGGCAGGCTCGCGCATCCGGTGAGTACCAACAGCGCCGCCACGGCAACCGCACTCAGGGCGGACAGCCGTAGCGATTTGCGCCTCGGATACCAGCTACGCATCCTCATGACTGTACGTCCCCGCCGTCACCCGGCACGCTGTGCCCGGCCTGCTTCGGTTCGGTGGATTCGGCTTCCTCGGCCTCCGGTGTCGTGCCATTGGTCGAACCGACGCCGTTCGAGTCGTTCGCATCCACCGCATCGCTGTCCGCCGTATCCTCGGCGGCCGCACCGGTTCCGCCCGAAGCAGCCGCACCACCGTTCGTCTCGACGCGGATCACGGACAGCTCCGTGACCGTTGCTTCGGTGTCCGCCTCATCGGCGGCCGCATACTCGGCCGGTTCCGGATCCACCTGTGGCGCGGGCAATGCCTTGCGCAGCACCGGTTCCAGCGGCAGCGGACTCACACCCATCTTCTTGCCACGCACCAGCGGCAGGGTGAGCCGGAAGCTCGCGCCGATACCGATCTCGCCCCACGCTTCGAGCTTGCCCTCGTGCAGATTGGCGTCCTCGACGCTGATCGACAGACCGAGTCCGGTGCCGCCGGAGCGCCGCATCCGGGACGGATCCGAGCGCCAGAACCGGTTGAAGACCAACTTCTCCTCACCGGGCCGCAGGCCGACCCCCTGATCGCGCACGAGGACCGCGACCGCGTTGGCCTCCAGATCGCCGCGCATCCGGATCAGCACCGGCTTGCCCTCGCTGTGGTCGATCGCATTGGCCAGCAGATTGCGCAGCACCCGCTCCACCCGTCGCGGATCGACCTCGGCGACCAGCGGCTCGTCCGGCATATCGATGATCACCTCGACACCGGTTTCCTTGGCCAGATGTCGTACCGTCGATATCGCCGCCCGCGCACACATCCGCACATCGAGTGATTCGACCTGCAGTTCGGCAACACCGGCGTCGTGGCGGCTGATCTCGAGCAGATCGTTGAGCAGACCCTCGAAGCGGTCGAGTTCGGTGACCAGCAATTCGGAGCTGCGGGCCAGCGCCGGATCGAGATCGTCGCTGCTGCCGTGGATCAGGTCGGCGGCCATGCGAACGGTGGTCAGCGGGGTGCGCAGTTCGTGGCTGACATCGGAGGTGAAGCGGCGCTGCAGATTTCCGAACTCCGCCAACTCGTTGATCTGGTTGGACAGACTTTCGGCCATCTCATTGAATGCCTGGGCGAGCCGGGCCATATCGTCCTCACCGCGCACCAGCATGCGTTCCTTGAGCCTGCCGTCGGCGAAACGGCCCGCGATCCGCGCGGCCGAGCGGATCGGCAGCACCACCTGCCGGGTGACCAGTGCGGTGATCGCGGCCAACAGCACCAGCAGCACGATGCCGCCGATCAGCATGGTGCCGCGCATCAGCGCCAGGCTGCGCTCCTCATTGGTCAGCGGGAAGATCAGATAGATCTGCAACGTCGGGATCTCCGCGCTGGGGCTGCCGATGATCAGCGCCCGACCGTGATAGCCATCCGGGTCCGCGACCGTGGCGAACTGGTAGCTGACCTGGTTGCGCGCGACGAAGCGGCGCAGTTCCTCGGGTACCTCCTGGATCGGCCCGGTCGAGATCTGCTGCTGTGGCGTACCGCCGACAATGCTCAGCGCCGAATCGAAACTGCCTGCCACACCGGTGGATTGGCCGGTCCCACCGCGGTTGGACAGCGCATTGCGCGCATCGATCAGCCGCTGCTGCTGGGTGCCGATATCGTGCACACCGGCAAGCTGGCTCTCCACCGTATTGCGGGCGCGATCCATCTCCTCGACCGCACCGTTGATCTTCGCGTCGATCAATCGATCGGTGATCTGACTGGTCAGCACCACGCCGAGGATCGTGATGACGATCAGCGACAGGGTGAGTGTGGACACGATGACGCGCAATTGCAGCGAACGCCGCCAAACATGGCCGAGTGCGCTGCCGACTTCCTTCAGCCAGGCGACCACCGGCGCGAGGGATCGTTCGAGACGCTGTACCACACCGGGCGAGGCGGTCGAACGATCCGCGTCGCCTCCGATCACGGGGGTCCGGCCTTGTAGCCCACACCGCGGACGGTCAGCACGATCTCCGGATTCTCCGGATCCTTCTCGACCTTGGCGCGCAACCGCTGCACGTGCACGTTCACCAGACGGGTGTCGGCGGCGTGCCGGTAGCCCCAGACCTGCTCGAGCAGTACTTCACGGGTGAAGACCTGGCGCGGCTTGCGCGCCAGCGCGACGAGCAGATCGAACTCCAGCGGCGTCAGCGAGATCTGTGCACCACCGCGGGTCACCTTGTGCGCGGGCACATCGATGACGATATCGGCGATGGAGAGCAGTTCGGCCGGCTCTTCCTCGGTACGGCGCAGGCGGGCACGCACCCGCGCGACGAGTTCCTTCGGCTTGAAGGGTTTGACGATGTAATCGTCGGCACCGGACTCCAGACCGAGCACGACGTCGACCGTATCGGTCTTCGCCGTGAGCATCACGATCGGAACTCCGGAGTCGGCCCGCAGCACCCGGCACACGTCGATACCGTTCATACCGGGCAGCATCAGGTCGAGCAGCACCAGATCGGGACGGATCTCCCGAACCGCCGCTAGTGCCTGCGTGCCGTCGCCGACCACATGCGGGTCGAACCCTTCCCCGCGCAAGACGATCGTCAGCATCTCAGCGAGTGCCATATCGTCGTCGACGACCAGAATCTTCGGCTTCATAAGTACTATGTTGTCATCTCTCGCGCTCGGAACGGGCCGCCACGCCAACACTGGTGCAATCCCGCCGCACATCCAACCTTATCC
Organism: Nocardia sp. NPDC052112; assembly: GCF_040680135.1. Lineage (NCBI taxonomy): Bacteria > Bacillati > Actinomycetota > Actinomycetes > Mycobacteriales > Nocardiaceae > Nocardia > Nocardia sp. NPDC052112. The sequence continues at coordinate 46,819 of NZ_JBFAWD010000004.1, forward strand.
AGCAACAATTTCGACCAAACGAGTGGTGAGCGTCGCCGGATCGTCACCGGATCGGTATCTCGACCACGGCCCGTACCAGTCCCGTTCGGCCAGCTCACGGTACACCTCACCGGTGCGCCGCTGTAGTCCGCCATCGCGCTCGTAGGCATCGAGCGCACGAGTGTCGTCGAGTTCGCCACGCAGCCGGGCACGCTCGGCGGCGACCTCGGTCGGCACGTCCAGCAACAGCTGCAGCGTCGGCACCGGCAACTCGAATCGGCCGAACTCCAATTCGCCCACCCAGCGCACGATTTCGCCGTCCGCCGACTGATGCAGGCGCGCAGCCGAATACGCGGCATTGGAGGCCACGTAGCGGTCCAGAATCACGATGTCGTTGTCGGCCAACAACTTCGACAGGTCATCACGCGCCGCGGCCCGATCGAGTGCGAACATCAGCGCCATACCGTGTACCGAATCGGCGAGATCGCCATGCGCGCCCCGCAATGCCTCGGCCGCGAGATCCGCGTGGATGGACCGGTCATAGCGCGGAAAAGCAAGTGTTTCCGCACGCAGACCCCGCGCGCGCAGGTTCGCGATGACACTGTCGATCAGCGTCCGCTTCCCCGCGCCGTCGAGGCCCTCGACCGCAATCAAGCCACCCATGGCGAGCAGGCTACCGCCAGGGCACGACACCGAACGACAGCGCCCCGCCGACCGGACTCGGTCGACGGGGCACAGGTCTTTCCGCGCTACCGGCGGCGGCTCAGTAGCGGTAGTGCTCGGGCTTGTACGGGCCCTCGACGTCGACGCCGATGTATTCGGCCTGGTCCTTGGTGAGCTTGGTCAGCGTGCCGCCGAGCGCCTCGACATGGATGCGCGCGACCTTCTCGTCCAGATGCTTGGGCAGCCGGTAGACCTCGTTGTCGTACTCGTCCGGCTTCGTCCACAGTTCGATCTGCGCGATCACCTGATTGGAGAAGCTGTTCGACATCACGAACGACGGATGTCCGGTCGCATTGCCGAGATTCAGCAGGCGTCCCTCGGACAGCACGATGATGGACTTGCCGGACTCCTTGAACGTCCACAGGTCGACCTGCGGCTTGATATTCAATTTCGTTGCGCCGGAACGCTCCAGTGCCGCCATATCGATCTCGTTGTCGAAGTGACCGATATTGCCGAGGATGGCCTGGTCCTTCATCGCCTTCATATGGTCGAGGGTGATGATGTCCTTGTTGCCGGTCGAGGTGATGACGATATCGGCCTGGTCGATCGCCTGCTCGACGGTGACGACGTCGTAGCCGTCCATCAGCGCCTGCAGCGCGTTGATCGGATCGATCTCGGTGACCTGCACCCGGGCGCCCTGTCCCGCAAGCGATTCCGCGCAGCCCTTGCCGACGTCGCCGTAGCCGCAGATCAGTACCTTCTTGCCACCGATCAAAACATCCGTGCCCCGGTTGATTCCGTCGATGAGCGAGTGGCGGGTGCCGTACTTGTTGTCGAACTTGGACTTGGTGACCGAGTCGTTGACATTGATCGCCGGGAACACCAACTCACCCGCCGCGGCGAACTGGTAGAGCCGCAGCACGCCGGTGGTGGTCTCTTCGGTGACGCCCTGCACCGATGCGGCGATCGCGCCCCACTTGGTCTTATCGGTTTCGAAGCGCTCGCGCAGCAGGTTCAGGAAGACCTTGTACTCCGCCGAGTGGTCCTCGTCCTCCGGCGGTACCAGCCCCGCCTTCTCGAACTGCGCGCCGCGCAGCACCAGCATGGTGGCGTCGCCGCCGTCGTCGAGGATCATATTGGCCGGTTGGCCCGGCCAGGTCAGCATCTGTTCGGCGGCCCACCAGTACTCCTCCAGGGTCTCGCCCTTCCAGGCGAAGACCGGGGTGCCCTTGGGTTCGTCGACGGTGCCGTGCGGTCCGACGACGACCGCCGCGGCGGCGTGGTCCTGGGTGGAGAAGATATTGCACGAGGCCCAGCGGACCTCGGCGCCCAGCGCGGTCAGCGTCTCGATCAGCACGGCGGTCTGGATTGTCATATGCAGCGAACCGGAGATGCGCGCACCCTTCAGCGGCAGCACCTCCGCGTACTCGCGGCGCAACGCCATCAGACCCGGCATCTCGTGCTCGGCGAGGCGGATCTCCTTGCGACCGAATTCGGCCAGCGACAGGTCCGCCACCTTGTATTCGATGCCGTTGCGGACATCGGCGGTCAGGGACGTGCGTGCGGGAAGTTCTGAGGTCGTCATCTGCCTCTATCAGCCTCTCCTGGTTCGTCAGTACCGGGTTAAGGCTAACCGCTGAGCGCCCCCGACGGATTACGCGGTCACGCCATAGGACATCAGGATCCGACGTCGCTTACGCGGCTGGATATTCGCGAGGGTGATATCGCCGCCGTAATGGGCCAGTACGCGGTGATCCATGATGTGCCGCCACAGCGGCGGAATGGCCGCGAACACGATCATGGAGAGATAGCCCGCAGGCAACTGCGGCGCCTGCATCGAACTGCGCAGGGTCTGGTACCGGCGCCCGGGATTCGCGTGGTGATCGCTGTGCCGCTGCAGATGGAACAGGAAGATGTTGGTGACCAGATGGTCGCTGTTCCAGCTGTCGCGCGGCGAGCAGCGCACGTACATGCCATTGGGTCGGCGGGCCCGCAGCAGTCCGTAGTGCTCGATGTAGTTCACCGTCTCCAGCAGCATGACGCCGATCACCGCCTGCAGCGCCAGATACGGCAGCACGCGCCAGCCGAATATCGCGAGCAGCGTGCCGAACAGCACCCCGCTCATCGCCCACGCCTGCAGGATGTGGTTTTCCACGCAGAACCAGCGTTTGCCCTTGCGGGCGAGCCGCTCGCGCTCGAGCCGCATCGCGGAGCGGTAACCGCCGGAAATGCTGCGCGGCAAGAACTCCCAGAGCGATTCACCCATCCTGGCACTGGCCGGATCCTCCGGTGTCGCCACGCGCGCGTGATGGCCGCGATTGTGCTCGACGAAGAAGTGTCCATATCCGGACTGCGCGAGCGAAATCTTGGCCAACCAGCGCTCCAGATGTTCGACCCGATGCCCGAGTTCATGCGCCGCATTGATGCCGATACCGCTGACGAACCCGAGAGTCGCGGCCAGCCCGAGTTTGTCGACCACTGCCAGCTCGTCGCCCGCCCACATGGCGGCCGCGACGATCAGGCCGATCAACTGGACCGGCAGGAACAGGTAGGTACACCACCGGTAGTACCGATCGTTGGACAGCAGCTCGTAATCCTCGTCGCGTGGATTGGTGCCGTCCACACCGACGCCCCAATCCAGCAGGGGGATGACGATCAGCACGATGATCGGTCCGATCCACCAGAAGACCGGGGAGCCGGTGCGCAAGACCAGCTGCGACGGCAACAATGCGATCGCAGGAGCGATCAGTCCCAGGACCCACAGATGGCGTTTGGGGTCGGGCGACCCCGCCGGTTTGCCAACCGCTTGCACGTTTGCCCCGCTAAATAAGTAACCCTAACTCCGACGCATGACAATACATACAGGCCCTACGGCCGTTACAACAGCAGCTTGGCGCCAAAAAGCGACAACTGTTACATGCCTGGCAGTTGGTTTTCAAGCACGCTCACATGTGGTCATAATTTGGGCATACACATCGCAAACCGTCAACTTCCCAGCGGTGGCATCAGTGCCGCTCGCGCGAGGCCAGAATCGCCTCGACATACGGACTGAAGACGGCACTCAATTCGGCGGGCGCATTGCGGCCGGCCGCGGGCGGCGTCGGGATGTAGCTCAGCGCGATACGCACCAGAGCCTGTGCCAGCACATCGGATTCGGCGGTGGTCGCCTGTACCCAGCTGTGCTCGAATGCGATGGACAGCCGTGCGGTCGCATGTTCGAGCAACGGCTCGGCATCAAGGGTGATGAGCCGCAACAGATCCAGCTTCACCTCACCGGCGACCAGCGACTGTACCAGCGGGTCGGCGGCGGCCGCCTGGAAGAAATCGCGTAACCCCTCTTCGAATGCGGCGCGCGCGTCGCCGATATTGCCGTCGATCGCGGAGCCGACATGATCGACCAGATCGTCGGCCAGGCGCAGCGCATAGGACTGCGCGAGCCCCGCGCGCGAACCGAATTCGTTGTAGAGGGTCTGTCTGCTGACACCGGCGCGGGTGGCCACATCACCGAGGGTGATCTTGGACCAGTCCCGCTCGGTGAGCAGCTCGCGCATCGAATCCAGGACAGAGGTGCGCAGAAGTTCCCGCGCCGCCTCCTGATAGGAAAGCTTGGGTCTGATTCGCGTCACTCCCGGGTCCTCCGTGGTTACGCTCGGCTCCCGCCTCCGGGACCGTCGCTCGCGCCGCGGGGGTCCGTTGCGCGGCATACCCGCGAGGTTGTCACGGGTGGTTGCCGCAGTCAAAATTCACGACCGTTCGATCTCGACCATATAGAAGTCGGCTTTGGCGGCGCCGCAGTCCGGGCAGGTCCAGTCGTCCGGGATGTCGTCCCAGCGGGTGCCCGGCTCGATCCCGTCCTCCGGCCAGCCCTTCGCCTCGTCGTATTCGAAGCCGCACTGGATGCATTGAAACAGTTTGTATTCACGACCACCCGTCACCCGGCCACCACCCTCATCGAATCGCTTCGCGATGCTTCACTCATTTGGGAACCTCCATCGGTTCGAAGTCGATCTTCTCGCGGACGCCACAGTCGGGACAGCACCAGTCATCGGGTATCTTTTCCCACACGGTTCCCACCGGAAACCCTTCGTGTGGTGCGCCTTTCAGCTCGTCGTAGACGTAATCGCAGACGGGACAACGAAACCTGCTCATGATCACGCCTCCGACGCGGTCGTACCGTAGCGCGCGATCACCTTGTCCCGCTTGGCCGGATGGATGTTCGCGCGGGTGATATCGCCGCCGTAGTGCGCGAGCACCCGCTTATCCATCACGCGTCGCCACAGCGGCGGGAAGTAGGCGAGCAGAATCATGCTGGCGTAGCCGCTCGGCAGATTCGGCGCACCGTCCCAACTGCGCAGCGTTTGATAGCGGCGGGTCGGATACGCGTGGTGATCACTGTGCCGCTGCAAGTGGTACAGGAAGATATTCGTGACGATGTGGTCGCTGTTCCAGCTGTGCACGGGAGCGGGCCGCTCGTACCGACCGGATGCGGTGTGCTGGCGGACCAGACCGTAGTGCTCGAGGTAGTTCACCGCCTCCAGCAGGCTGAAGCCGACGATCGCCTGCAGTACCAGATACGGCAGCAGACCGATGCCGAACACCGCGAGCAGGACCGCGTACAGCGCCACCGACATCAGCCAGGCGCTGAGCACCTCGTTGCGCAGACTCCAGGACTTCTTGCCGAGCCGATCCAGCCGGATCCGCTCCAGCCGCCACGACGAGCGCAAGCTGCCCCACACGGTGCGTGGCCAGAAGGCCCAGAACGATTCCCCGACACGGGAACTCGCGGGATCCTCGGGCGTCGCGACCCGCACGTGATGGCCGCGGTTGTGCTCGATATAGAAGTGGCCGTAGAACGACTGGGCCAGGGCGATGCGCGAGAGCCAGCGCTCCAGATCGACCTTCTTGTGGCCGAGTTCGTGCGCGGTATTGATGCCGATGCCACCGATCATGCCGACGGTGATGGCCAGGCCGATCTTGTCGATGATGTGCAGTCCGCCGTCGACGCCGAGCCAGCTCAGGTTGTCGGCCGTGATCAGGTAGCACCCCATCACCAGCGTCGCGTACTGGAACGGCAGGTAGAGGTAGGTGAGATAGCGGTAGTACCTGTCGTTCTCCAGGTACTCCATCACCTCGTCGGGCGGATTGTCGCCGTCCGGGCCGAAGAAGATATCGGCCAGCGGGATCACCACGTAGACCAGCACCGGGCCCAGCCAGAACGGGACCTGGGCCAGCCTGTGCCAGCCGAATTCGTTGAACGCCCAGATCAGCGGAAGGCCGATGGTGAAAAGGCCGGTCGGCGCGAACAGTCCCCAAAGCCACAGGTATCGCTTGCGGTCGCGCCAGTCTGTTGCCGCAGCCTGGCGACCGGGCGCATGGGTTTCCGTTGACATCGTTGTCTCCTCATTCAAGCGACACATCACATGTGATGTGCAGTACCACTCACTCTGGACATTAGAGATCAACTTGTCTTCTGTCTATACAAATTTATCAATTTGTAAAGTCTGGCGGAAACGGCAAATCGGACACCCGCGGCAGTGCGGCGGGGCCGAAACGACGATCGCCGCACCATCCCTCGAATGCGGGGCGATGCGGCGATCGTGCGCTGATGTGCGCGAGTCGGTCGATCAGCGAAGCAGGACGTCGGCGTTGTCGGGCAGCGCATCGATGGGCCACCAGCGCAGGTCGGTGGATTCGTGGCTGCGGACGGGGACCGCACCGGGCGGGGCGGCAATGCGGAACAGCAGGTCGAGGTGGCGGGTCGGGAGGCCGAGCGAACAGGTGATCGGATGGGCCTGCGCCCCGTAAAGTTCCGGATCCATGCGCAGGTCCGTTATGCCGGACTCCTCGGTCGCCTCGCGCAGGGCGGCGTCGGCCACCGTCTCGTCCCCCTCCTCGCAGTGCCCGCCGAGTTGGATCCAACGGCCGACCCGCGGATGCAGCGTCAGCAGCACCTGGCGCTCGTCGTGCGAGAAGACAACGGCCGAGGCTGTGATGTGCCCGGGTGCATGTTCGCGCAGACACCCGCGCGGCGCGGCTCCGAGGAAGGCCAGCATCGCCTCGCGCAGCGAGGCATCGATCCCCGTCGGCTTCCACGCCTCGAGCAACCCCGTGGCCGAGGTGTGCAGCGAACTCGCGGTCACAGTTCGACCAGGCCGGGGCCGGGGCCGAAGACCGGACGTGGCGTGAGTTCTTCGAGTGGATGGCCGATCGCTATGGCGCCCAAGGGATTCCAGTCGTCGGCGAGGCCGAGGACGTCGCGGGTGATCTCCGGGGCGAAGATGGTCGAGCCGATCCAGCAACTGCCGATGCCCTCGCTGGCCAGTGCGACGAGCAGGCCCTGTACCGCCGCCCCCACCGCGACGGTGAACATGGTGCGCTCGTTCCCGCGCCGCCGCTCGTCCGGATAGTCGTGTGCGCCGTCGGGCACGCAGAACGGAATGATCACCTCGGGCGCGTCGTGCAGGATGCGGCCGCGGGCGATCCGGCGTGCCACCCGCTCTGGCTCGAGGCCGTCCGCGGTGAGATCGACCCGCCACTTCTCGGCCATGGCATCCAACAGTTGGGCGCGCAGAGCGGGTTTGCGGACCCAGACGAAACGCACCGGACGGGTGTGATGCGGCGCGGGCGCGGTGAGCGCCTTCGCCACCGCGGCGCGGATACGGTCGGGATCGACTGGGGTATCGGCGAATTGACGAATCGAGCGACGCAGCAGCAGCGCCTCGGAGCGTCCTCGCTGGATCGCCTCGGCCGTACCGAGCCAGAACAGGTCGTCGATGCCACCGCGCAGCAGGTCCGCGGCGCAGGAGCCGTCGTCGGTGACCGGCAGCCCGCGCACCACCGCCACGGGGACGCCGCCGAGCTTGCCCTTCACCAGATCCGCGGCCGCGGCCAATTCGTCGGCCACCGCCACCTGGGTGACATGCAGTTCATTGCCCTGCCCATCGACCGCGCCCGCATAGTCGTGCAGCACCCGCAAGCCGGAGGCGCCGATGGCGGTATCGGTCTGCCCGTTGCGCCAGGCGCGCCCCATGGTGTCGGTGATGACTACCGCGATATTCACCTCGAGTCGCTCGGACAGCGCGGTGCGCAAGGCCTTCGCGCTCGCATCCGGATCCGATGGCAGCAGGACGAGTTCGCCCTGCTCGACATTGGATCCATCCACTCCGGAGGCGGCCTGCACGATGCCGAGCTTGTTCTCGGTGATGAGCGTGCGGCCCTTACGCGCGAGCACGCGCACCGCTTCCTGCTCCACCAGCGCGCGGCGCGCGGTATCGCGCTCCTCCGGATCCAGCGGTGCTTCGACGATGCGCCCCTCGGCCTTGGCGACGATCTTGCTCGTGACGACCAGGATGTCCCCGTCGGCCAGCCAGGGCGCCGCCGCGGCGATGTGTTCGGCGAGATCGTCACCGGGCCGGAATTCCGGCAGACCGGTGATCGGCAGGATGCGCAACTCCCCCGCCGCGTGATCGGCCTGTCCCGTCAATGGCTCTTGCGTGGTCATCACTTCACCCCGGCGAGGTCGAGCGCCTCCCGCACCATTTCGGCGGTAGTCGGCGGATCGGTCATCAACAGCGGCACGCTGCGCACTTCCACACCCGGCACATCCGCGGTATCGGTGCTGTGGATCAGCCACCCGTCCAGGATGCCGGTGGTCGAGCGCGCACCGTAGTGGCGCCCGATCGCCTCGGCGGTGGTTTCCACACCGATCACCGAAAGGCATTCATCGGCCATGCCGCGCAGCGGTTTTCCGTCGATCACGCCGGAGATGCCGATCACCTTCGCCTCGGTGGTGCGCAGTGCGCCGCGAATGCCGGGCACCGCGAGGATGGCGCCGATGCTCACCACCGGGTTGGAGGGGGCCAGCAGCACGGCGTCGGCCTCGGATATGATCTGCGTCACATTTGGCGCCGGTTTAGCGTCATCGGCCCCAATTGTGGCGAATCCGTGCGTCTCGATGTCCGCACGGTAGCGAACCCACCACTCTTGGAAATGGATCGCGCGACGTTCGCCAGGGTTGTCCGGGTCACTGACAACGACATGTGTTTCGCAACGATCGTCGGTAGCCGGGATGAGTTTTACGCCCGGCTGCCATCGGTTGCACAACGCCTCGGTGACCGCAGAGAGCGGGTACCCGGCGCGCAACATTTCGGTCCGAACCAAGTGTGTCGCGATATCGCGATCCCCCAAACCGAACCAATCGGGTCGGGCATGATATTTGGCCAGTTCTTCCTTGGCGTGCCAGGTTTCGGCGACCCGGCCCCAGCCGCGTTCGGTATCGATTCCACCGCCAAGGGTGTACATGCAGGTATCGAGGTCGGGGCAGATCCGGAGGCCGTGCATCCAGACGTCGTCACCGACGTTGACGATGGCGGAAACGTCCGCGTCGGGCAGTAGTTCCCGGACGCCCTGAAGGAAGCGCGCGCCGCCGACCCCGCCCACCAGGACGGCGATCTTGGGCCCACTTGCGGGTGCGGTGTCCGCTTGTTGTGGAGTCACATCGACACAGCCTATGCGCTGCCCGAGCGGCCGCGGTTCGCCCCGTATTTGCTGTTCATTTGCTATTCCACGTTCAAGATCAGCTCGGGAAAGCGGTAGCGGATAGTAACGGAATTGCGACGGCGGCTTGACCATCGACACGTTCGGCGTGTCTAATCACAGTCATGTCATTTCGGGTTCGCGCGAGAGTTCAAGGCGCGGACAGCTTTTCGAACAAGTGTTCGCACCGAGGTGGCAAGCTCGGGGATGTCCGCGGGACAACATCGCGGGGTACGGCCGTCGGTGTGCGTGTTGGTCCGACGGAAAGAATCAATCTGCGCTAACACACAGTGAGGAGGCGGAGCGATGGCCAATGAGCTGGCCCCTTCGGGCATGCCGGGCGGCGTATCGCAAACCGATTCCACAGCAGGCGCAGCACGTGGCGTCTGCGCAGAGATCGGTCGGATCGAACCGGATCGGATCGGGCCCGAGCTGGCCGACGGAGTGACAGCCCCCCGGCTCAGCTTGATCGTGACGGGCTTCGACGAGATGTTCGAATCGATCGAGGAGCAGTGGCAGGAACGTGCCCTGTGCGCACAGACCGATCCGGAGGCGTTCTTCCCCGAGAAGGGCGGCTCGACCCGTGAGGCCAAACGGATCTGCATGGGCTGCGAGGTACGCGACGAGTGCTTGGAATACGCACTCGCACACGATGAGCGCTTCGGTATCTGGGGCGGCCTCTCCGAACGAGAGCGGCGCCGCCTGAAGCGCGGCATCGGCTAGAGACTTGGGGCCTGCCCCGGAGTTGCCTTCGAACACGGCGAGTCACCGAGGTGACACCTGATTTCGCTGGCAAATGGGTAACTCCGGGGGCACGCCCAGAAGTCGATCCGAACCCGACCATCGGCCGCCGATGCGGCGGATACGGCACCCCGGCGGGGCACCGCAGGTCCGGGGAAGCGGATTAGCCTAAGTTTTAGTCATGGCCCGTTCACGTAATCGTCGTCCACCGACCGCACGATCGGTGATCCGTCGTGGGCGCGGGGTGCGCGGGCCGATGCTCCCACCGACGGTGCCGGCCTGGCGCACCAGGGGGCAGCAGTTCGACCGGCTGGTCCTCGAAGCCTTCGCACCCCTGGACACCCGGTGGCACGATCGACTGACCAAGCTCGATATCGCAGTCGACGATGTGCCGAAAATTCGTCCGCTGCACCCGGATTCGGTCACCTGGCCGGATGAGGTGGTGGCCGACGGACCGGTGCCGCTTTCGCGACTCATTCCGGCTGGAGTGGACCGGCACGGAGTGGCCACCCGCGCCCGAGTTGTGTTGTTCCGCAAGCCACTCGAACTTCGCGCGGGCGATCCCGACGATCTGGTCGATCTACTGCGCGAGGTCCTCGTCCAACAGATCGCCACCTATCTCGGCGTCGATCCGGACCTCATCGATCCCGAAGGCGCCTGACGAACACACCGCCGAGCGCCGGTGAACTCGCCCGAAATCGCCCAATCCTTAGCGTGTCTGAGCACATCGGAACGTCGAGCGCGTTACTCTCATCGGCGTGATCCCCATGCGTCGTTGCTGCCGACCAGGTTGCAAGAATCCCGCTGTTGCGACGCTCACCTACGTGTACTCCGATTCGACCGCGGTGGTCGGGCCACTGGCGACGGTGGCCGAGCCGCATTCCTGGGATCTGTGTGAAACACATGCTTCCCGCATCACCGCACCAAAGGGTTGGGAAATGGTTCGCCACGAAGGCGGATTCTCTTCCAGCACACCGGATGACGATGATCTGACGGCATTGGCCGAAGCGGTCCGCGAGGCCGGCCTGCGCCGCCGACCCGCGGAGCACGACCAGCGTGGCTATTCCGATTACGCCCCGCCAGCACCGCGCGCCACCCGCACCGGCCGGCGCGGACACCTTCGAGTCCTTCCGGACCCGCCCAGCTAGCAGTCGGGACGGGACCGTGTCAGGGGCGTCGGTGCGAGCCACTAGGGTGGTCACCATGACAGTGGCCCGCTCTGCCGAATTCGTGAACGCGGTGATCAAGGCTTATGACGTTCGCGGGGTCGTCGGTGAACAGATCGACGGAGAATTCGTCAAGGATGTGGGTGCCGCGTTCGCGCGGTTGATGCGCGCCGAGGGCGCGACCCGCGTGGTTATCGGACACGATATGCGTGAGTCCTCCCCGGCGCTGGCCGCCGCCTTCGCCGACGGCGCACTCGGCCAGGGCCTCGATGTGGTGCACATCGGACTCGCCTCGACCGATCAGCTCTACTTCGCCTCCGGCCATCTCGACTGCCCCGGCGCGATGTTCACCGCCAGCCACAATCCGGCCCGCTACAACGGCATCAAGCTGTGCCGCGCGAAGGCGCTTCCGGTGGGTCAGGACACCGGCCTGGCGACCATCAAGGACGAGGTGATCAACGGGGTACCCGGCTACGACGGAACGCCGGGCGGCGCCACGAAGATCGATCTGCTCGCCGACTACGCGAAGTTCCTGCGCGGGCTCGTCGATCTCGACAATGTCCGCCCACTCACGATCGCGGTGGACGCGGGCAACGGCATGGGCGGGCACACCGTGCCCGAGGTGCTCGGCACCGTGCCGCAGCTGACCCTGGTGCCGCTCTACTTCGAGCTGGACGGCTCGTTCCCGAATCACGAGGCCAATCCACTCGATCCGAAGAATCTGGTCGATCTGCAGGATCTGGTTCGCAAGTCCGGCGCCGACATCGGACTGGCCTTCGATGGCGACGCCGACCGCTGCTTCGTGGTGGACGAGAACGGCGATCCGATTTCGCCATCGGCGATCACCGCGCTGGTCGCCGAGCGTGAGCTGGCCAAGGAGCCGGGCGCGGTCATCATCCACAACCTGATCACCTCGCACGCGGTGCCCGAACTCGTGCACGAACTCGGCGGCACGCCGGTGCGCACCCGGGTCGGGCACTCGTTCATCAAGCAGGAGATGGCGGCCACCGGCGCGGTATTCGGCGGTGAGCATTCCGCGCACTACTACTTCCGTGACTTCTGGGGCGCCGATTCCGGTATGCTCGCGGCCCTCCACGTGCTCGCGGCGCTCGGTGAGAAGGACCGGCCGATTTCGGAGTTCATGTCGTCGTACGAAACATATGCGGCGTCCGGAGAGATCAACTCGACAGTGGCGGACGCGGAGGAGCGGACGATGGCTGTAGTTGACGCATTCGAGGATCGGGCCAAATCGGTTGACCGGTTGGACGGGGTCACCGTCCAGCTCGCCGACGACGCCTGGTTCAATCTGCGCGCGTCGAATACCGAACCGTTGCTGCGGCTGAACGTCGAGGCCAGGTCGACGGAGGAAGTAGACGCACTCGTGACCGAGATTCTGAGCATCGTCCGCTCCTGACTGGGATAGTGAAACCAGGGCGGAT